>JAHBTM010000061.1 GCA_019638635.1 Ferruginibacter sp.
AAAGTTTCTTCAGCACTATGAAATATCGGTTTTCATCATACGATGCCAAAAAAGTTGAAGAGGCTTATCCGCTATTGTCTACCTATCTGGGAGTACCTAACCCTAACCCACAAACGCTGAATTTCAATCGGCCGTTTACATATCCGCCTACCGGACATATACCTCCCAACATTGTATTGGTAATCTGCGAAAGTTTTGCCGCTCCCAAATCTACCATGTTTGGCAACCGGCTGAATCCGACTCCTTATTTTGATTCACTGTCAAAAGAAGGAGCTTTCTTTTCGCGTTGCTTCACCTCCGGTTTTGGAACAGCACGGGGTGTATGGGCTACCATTACCGGCATTCCTGATGTGAATCGTCCGCGTACGGCCAGTCGCAATCCACTGGCTGTAGATCAGCACACCATTATCAATGAATTTAAAAATTATGAAAAGATGTATTTTCTCGGAGGAAGTACAACGTGGGCGAATATACGCGGGCTGTTATCCAACAATATTGAGGGAATAAAAATTTATGAAGAAGATTATTTCTCTTCAGGTAAGGAGGATGTGTGGGGTATCAGTGATAAAAATTTATTCCTCGAATCACACGCTATCCTCACACAAGCCAAAAAACCGTTCTTTGCCATCATACAAACAGCCAACAACCATCGACCATACACCATCCCCGATGAAGACCTGGATGAATTCACTAAAATGCAATTTTCCAAAGAAGTGCTTACTGAAAATCTGTTCAACAGCAATGAAGAGTTGAATGCCTTTAGGTACATGGATTTCAGTATTCGCAAGTATATGGAAGTGGCCAGCAAAGGGCCATACTTCAGAAACACCATTTTTGTGTTTATTGGCGATCACGGTTTAAGGGGCACCGCCGGTAATCTGTTTCCAGAGAGTTTTTCCCAATACGATTTTCAGGCAGAACATGTACCCTTGTTGTTTTACGCACCCGGAAAAATTTTACCCGCACAACGAAGCGATGTGTGTTCACAACTGGATGTGATGCCCAGTCTGGCATTCCTTGCACAGCAAAATCATACCAACACTACACTGGGGCTAAATTTATTTTCAGGCATTGAACAGGAGCGGTATGCATTCATTGCAGATCCGGACCGCAACACCATTGCAACGGTAGGCAACCGATATTATTGGGAACTGGCACCAACCGGTAAAACTGCATTCGCCTCAGTAACCGACAATCTTCCCGTACCACAAACACCTGAAACCGACAGCATCCGGCGATACATGGAGCAGCTTACCCATGCCATGCAGGAAACCGCACGATACATGTTGTTGAACAATCGAAAAAAAAATCAGCCCAATCGCTAAAATTAAATTCAATACACCGGAATGGATTTACTGATCAGAAAAAGAGTACCGCGCACCATCCAATGGCTGATGAATGTGTTCTGGATTTACCTGATTTTGTTTACGTGTTTTAGGGTAGCTACTATCCTGGCATTCAAACCGGCCAATACCGGTTATCTTGAATTGCTTCCGGCTTGTTGGCTCGGATTGAAATACGACCTGAGGTGGATTGCATTCATACTAACCCCCATCGCATTGTTATCCATCTCTCCTAAACTCTCGCCCTACTACAGTTATAGAAACAAAAAAATGTGGACACTCTATCTGGGTTTGGTTACATTGCTTGTATTGTTTTTTTATGGTGCCGATTTCGGACAGTTCGCATATATCAATGCCAGGCTCAATGCAGATGCTTTGGTATTTATAGAAGACCCTAAAGAACATTTACTGGTAGTGTGGCACAGTTATCCAGTTATTTGGATTTTGTTTGCATTGATAGGAGCCGTTGGTATGATGACATGGATGTTCCGTCGGGTACACGTAGGCGTGTTAGACAAAAACAGTGCAGTGCATAAATTTGATTATAAGAGGCGTTATCACCTGATAGCCCTGTTGCTGCTTGGTTGGTTTATGTACGGCTTTCTTACGGCAGAACCATTGAATGTGTTCAGGGCGTTCAACCTGAACAATGAATTTAAAACCAACCTGGCTTTAAATCCTTTACAGAATTTTTTTACATCCTTGCGTTTCACTAAGCCGGATCCACTCACCAATGCACGTCCATATTACTCACGCATGGCTGAGTTTCTGAATATCAGCAATACCATCAGCAAAACACATCCTTATGCTCGGGTGCAACAGCCCGGGGTGCATTCTCTTGAAACGCAGCCTAATGTAGTATTGGTGGTGTGTGAAAGCTTCAGCATGTATAAAAGTTCAATGAGCGGTAACCGTTTAAACGCTTCCCCTAGATTCAATGCCTTAACACAGGAAGGCGTGTTTTTTGAAAGGTGTTTTGCGCCGTCATTTGGTACGGCCCGTGGTATGTTTGCATTACTTACCGGCGTGCCCGATGTTCAATCCCGAAAATTTTCAACCCGCAACCCGGAAACCGCACAGCAACGTTCCATACTCGAATCACTGGAAGGTTACAACACCTTTTATTTTACCGGAGGAAAGGCTCAGTTCAACAACTACGAAGGGCTGGTAAAAAATATTCCGGGCATACGGATAGTAGACGAAGCCCAATGGCGTTCACCCCGCCAAACAGTGTGGGGCCTGAGCGATTTTGATCTTTTCATGGAAGCAGATTCATTATTGGCATTGCAACAAAAACCATTCTTTGCCATAGTACAAACCAGCAACAATCAGCGCCCGTATCAGTTGCCGTCCCAAGGGCAATCATTGCAGTTCCCTCAATACCCGATTGATACACTGCGCCAGAACGGATTTGAATCGGAAGAAGAATTTCGCTCTTTTGTATATGCTGATTATTGCTATGATCAGTTCATCCGTTCCGCTGCTCAACACGCGTATTTCAGGAACACCCTTTTTGTTTTTGTAGGAGATCACGGTCTGGAAGGAGATGCTTCCGCGGTGTATCCAAACGTGTGGACCGATCAGCGTTTGAGTGAAGTGCATGTGCCGTTGTTGTTTTACGCACCCGCCCTCCTGAAACCGGAAAAGAGAAGTGAAACCGTTTCACAGATAGATGTACTGCCCAGTATAGCTTCCCTCATGCAACAACCCTTTACCAATACCGCCCTCGGAAGAGATTTGTTCGGTAGCCACCCGCGCGAGCATGCCGCTTTCATTATGTACCACGGTGGAGGTTGGATAGGAGTAGTGAATGATGATTATTATTACCGGAAAAACATCAAAGGATTAAATGAAGAACTAATCCCTTTGTCAAAAAAACCAGTAAATGATTCGGTAAAAAAACATATGAACGAACTTACTGAATCCATTTATCAAACTGCACGATGGATGTTGTTGTACAACAAACCAAAATGATCCAATCAATCGATACGGATTGATTTCCCCTGAATGGTAAAAAACGTAACCGTGCTTCATTTTAAACAGTTTCATGGAAGATGGGACATAGCAGGCCGGAATTCCAATACTATTACCGGTGTTTCTCCGCTACAATAATCAGCCGGGGAGATTTCCTCACATCATACCTTGAAAACTGATAATCTCCATACACTTCTTTAACCTGGAGGTATTGATAAGACAGCATGTCGTTGAAATCACCCAGTGTGAGTTTTTGCACTCGCTCAGTAAAAACAAAGGGTGCATCATATCGTTCATCTTCAATTTCAATCTTTTTATAAAAATGCGTTTCATCAAACCACTTGGTAATGATGTAATGCACATCCTGAATGGTTTGTTCTGAATGATGCACGAGATGGTCTTCTGCGTAATGCACGTTTAAAAAATCAATCACAAAAGTGCCCTTGTTCTTTAATGCCTGAGATATGGTACGCATAGCACTGTCGTTTTCACGCGGCGAGTTAAAGTAACCGAAGCTGGTAAAAAAATTAAACACAAAATCATAGTAGTTGATGCGGAAGGGCAGGCGCATATCGTGCCGGTAAAAGTGTAAATTTTCTTTTTCGTGTTGTTTGGCTTCCTCAATACTGTCTTCACTCAGGTCTATCCCAGTAACATCGTAACCATGACCGGCCAGTTGTAGTGCATGGCGCCCACGTCCGCAGGCAACATCCAGCATAGTGGCTCCAGCCGGGGGTTTAAGGCGCTCCAGCAGGTTTGAAATGAACTGTGCGGCTTCTGTCTCATCTCTGTTGAAGTACAATTGATGATAATATGGGGAGTTGAACCAATTTTTAAACCAGGATTCCATGAAGCAAAGGTAATACTTGCCATTGCTTATTCCACAGATTTAGAAGCCATTAACTGCCCGCGGTTCTTTATCTTTGCGTTCCGAAATTTTTAGTACATGTCATTGATAAAAAGCATTTCCGGTATCAGAGGCACTATTGGTGGCCCGTCCGGTGATAATCTCACACCGCCCGATATAGTTAAATTCACTGCTGCTTACGGTACCTGGTTGCTCAACGGAAGAAAAAAAGCGAAGGTGGTTGTGGGGCGAGATGGCAGAATGAGCGGATCAATGGTAAAACAACTGGTGAACGCAACCCTGAGTGGCTTAGGAATAGATGTGTTGGACCTTGATTTCAGCACAACACCTACCGTAGAAATGGCAGTAACTACTTTGCAATGCGATGGGGGGATCATCCTCACTGCCAGCCATAACCCCAAAGAATGGAACGCACTGAAGTTACTCAATCATAAAGGAGAATTCATCAGCGCAGCAGATGGAGCTCGCATTCTCGAAATAGCAGCTAAAGACAATATCACATATGCTGAGGTGGAATCGCTGGGGGAAGTGATTCGTCAGGATGGCATGACCGAATCCCACATCGAAAAAATACTTCAACACCCCTGGGTAAATCAGCAAGCCATCGCTGAAGCAGGATTTCGTGTAGTGGTGGATGCTGTAAACAGTACGGGAGCTATAGCCGTTCCGTTGTTGTTGAAAGCGTTGGGGGTTGAACACATTATCCTGCTCAACGAAGAAGTGAATGGTAAATTTGCCCACAATCCGGAACCTTTACCTGAAAACCTTTCACAACTAAGCAATGAAGTAGTACGACAGAAAGCGCACCTGGGTATAGCCGTAGATCCGGATGTTGATAGGCTATGTTTTGTTTGCGAAGATGGCAGCATGTTTGGCGAAGAATATACCCTGGTAGCAGTGGCAGATTATGTGCTCGGTATCAAAAAAGGAAATACCGTAAGCAATCTGTCTTCTACACGGGCGCTGAAAGATATCACTGAAAAACATGGAGGAAGTTATTTTGCAAGTGCCGTGGGTGAAGTGAACGTGGTTGAGAAAATGAAAGCAGTGGATGCCGTGATAGGGGGAGAAGGGAATGGCGGCATCATTATGCCGGATTTACATTACGGACGTGATGCCATGATAGGCATTGCACTGTTCCTCTCATACCTTGCCCTGAGCAAAAAGAGCATTAAACAATTGCGCAGCACGTATCCTGATTATTTCATGAGTAAAAATAAAATTGTACTTGATAAAGGAATTAGTGTGCAGGATGTGTTTTCTAAAATCGAGGATAAATATAAAAACCATCCCGTAAACCGTGAGGATGGGCTTAAGATTGAATTTGATAATGACTGGGTGCATTTGCGTACCAGCAACACCGAGCCCATTATCCGTATTTATGCAGAAAGCAACTTTGAAACCACCGCAGAAAATATCGCTAAAAAATTGATGAAAGACATCCACGAGGTGATGCATCAAACCAAAAAAGAACTGATATGAGCGAAAGGATTTATCTCGACAATGCGGCCACTACCTGCATAGACAATCAGGTGCTCGACGCCATGATGCCTTATTTGTCTGATCGGTATGGCAACCCATCATCTATCTACTCTTACGGACGTGAAACAAGGATTGCTATTGAAACGGCAAGAAAAAAAGTGGCCGGTATTCTAAATGCACATCCTGCTGAAATATTTTTTACCAGCTGCGGAACAGAAAGCAATAATACTGCAATTCACGGCGCAGTTCAAGACTTAGGCTGCACACGCATCATATCTTCCAAAATTGAACACCACGCGGTGACCCATACAGTTGAGCACCTGGATAATCTGGATTGGGTGATGGTGGATTATGTACAGTTGCTCGACAATGGCCACGTAGATTTGGAACACCTCGAAGCATTACTGGCGGGTTCCAATCAGAAAACGCTTGTATCGCTTATGCATGCTAACAATGAGATTGGCAATTTGTTGGATTTACAAGCGGTAGGTCAATTATGTACGAAGTATAATGCAATTTTTCATAGTGATGCGGTGCAAACTGTAGGGCATTTCCCATTTAACCTGCGCGAAACACCGGTGCATTTCATTACCGGATCGGCTCATAAGTTTCATGGGCCTAAAGGTGCAGGGTTATTATACATAAATGAGAACATCCGTATCAAACCGTTTATTCATGGGGGTGGGCAAGAACGCAATATGCGCGCCGGAACCGAAAACGTTTATGGCATCGTTGGTTTTGCCCGTGCCTTGGAACTGGCAACGGAACAGTATGAAACCGACCATGTGCAGATTGGTGCCCTCAAAATGTATATGATGGAGCAATTGCAACAGCATATTCCAAACGTTACTTTCAACGGCGATGTAAACGGAAATAGCCTGTACACCGTACTTAGTACCAGTTTCCCCAAAACTGAAAAGTCAGAGATGTTGCTGATGAACCTTGATATGCAGGGCATTTGCGCCAGCGGAGGTAGCGCGTGTACCTCCGGAGCAGAACAGGGAAGCCATGTAATTCGGGAAGTCAATAATAACCCGAATCGTGTAACCGTCAGGTTTAGTTTCTCCAAATACAATACCCGGGCAGAAATTGATCAGACTATTGAAGCCCTGAAAGGCATCCTTTAACGCGTCTGTCCCTAACCGTTATCTATACCCGAGTTTCTCGGATACACTCTTGGGCAATGAGGGCAATCGGCGGCGTTCTACCAGAAAACTATTCAGTTGGGCCAACTCACGGAAAATGTAGTGCTTATCCATAGCGCCCTGTAAATAACCGGCTCCGGTGCTGCCACCCGTTCCGGTGCGCGTACCAATCATGCGCCTTACCATGTTTAAATGCCTTGACCGCCAGGCACCCAGTTGATTGTCAATTTGAAGTAGTGTATTTAAAAACTGGAAAGGCAATTCCAGCATGGGATACCCACGGTAAGCGTAGATGAATAATGCGGCACGGCTTGCATCTTTTGAAAAGCTTCTGGTTCCATCGTTGGGTTGCATCAAAATCTGATCAAAGGCCTGCATGTTATTTTTCTCGCCCTCACCCAAACCGGCTGCGTACAAGGAAGCATAATTTTTCCAGAAGGGATGTTCATTGAAATCGGCATTCGGATACGCCGCATTCCATAGGGTATGGTCTTTAAAAATGGGCATACGTTCTAACCAGGCATTCACCAGTTGAAGCAGATTGGGCGTAGCTTCTGCAGCACGGATGATTTGTACATCTTCATCCCGCAACTGCGAAATGTAATATTGCTGTCCATGACGATGTTCAAAATGTAATCCCAACTTGGCTTCCAAAATTTTAAACTGTATGCTTTGAAATCCGGATGCGGGACGCAACATATCCCTAAAATCAAGGAAATCCATCGGTGTCATGGTCTCCATAATATTCATTTGATGAACCAGTACTTCCAGAATTGTTACTACCCGTTGCAAACGGTGCACCATGGTTTGCAGTTCAGGTCCGTTATCGTTGATGGCCGGTTGATTTAAAATGTCTATCACCGACTGTACTTCAAACAACACTTGCTTGAACCATAGTTCATACGCCTGATGAATCACAACAAACAACATTTCATCATGTGCGGCCGTTTCAGGGTTTTTGAAACTCACTGGATGTTGTGCACCGAGAATTTGCTTCAGTTCAAGATAATCACTGTAATATACCGGAGGGTGTTCCATGTGCTGAATGATTTTGGCAAATGTAAAACAATATAGGAGATGAACAGATGCGTTGCCTCACATCCTAAAAGGAATCAACAGTTGCTGGTTACTGTATTTTATTTTTGATTTCCTGCAACTTCAATAATGCCTCCACCGGTGTGAGCCGGTTGATGTCTACGGCCTGCAAGGATGCACGAATGGCTTCAAATGTAGCGGAGTGTGCATCGAATATACTCAACTGAATCTCACGGGCAGGCATAGCCTGCAAGGTGGCTGCAACGGATGATTTCCTACCCAGTGTGCCGTCTCCGTGTTGTTGTTCCAGTTGTTGTAACATTTCGTGTGCCCGTTGTATTAAGGCCGGTGGCATGCCTGCCATTCGTGCTACATGGATTCCAAAACTGTGTGTACTGCCACCTGCTGCCAGCTTCCTCAGGAATATAATTTTGTTGCCTTGTTCCTTATGGGTGATATGAAAGTTTTTTATCCGTGGGAAACGATTCTCGAGTTCATTCAACTCGTGATAATGTGTGGCAAATAAAGTTTTGGGTGCAAAAGGGGAATCGTGCAGGTATTCCGCAATGCTCCATGCAATAGAGATGCCGTCATACGTAGAAGTGCCCCTGCCAATTTCATCTAAAATAATCAGGCTTCGGCTCGTGAGGTTATTGATGATGCTGGCCGTTTCATTCATCTCTACCATAAACGTACTCTCTCCGCCACTCAGATTATCAGAAGCACCCACACGTGTGAAAATTTTATCGGTGAGTGGAATTTTTGCCTGAGCAGCCGGAACAAAACTTCCCATATGGGCCATTAACGTGATGAGTGCCGTTTGACGCAGCAAAGCGCTCTTACCACTCATATTCGGGCCTGTTAAAATAATGACTTGCTGTGTTTCGGGATTCAAATACGTGTCGTTACTGATATAATCTTCCCCGGGTGGTAAATGCCGTTCAATCACCGGGTGCCTCCCGGATTGAATGTGTAATTCATTGCCCTCATGTACTTCCGGTTTTTTATAATGATAGCTCAGGGCATTGGATGCAAAACAACACAGCACATCCAGCACAGCCATCACATGTCCGTTTACCTGCATTGGCGCTATAAAATCCTGCAAGGCATTCAATAACTCCTGAAAAATTTGTTGTTCAATAGCAGAGATACGGTCTTCTGCACCAGTAATTTTTTCTTCGTACGATTTGAGTTCCGGGGTAATGTAACGCTCTGCATTCGTGAGTGTTTGTTTGCGTATCCAGTTATCAGGAACTTTATCTTTGTGGATATTCGTTACTTCAAGATAATATCCGAACACATTGTTGAAACCTATTTTCAATGAACTAATCCCTGTGGATTGCGCTTCTTTTTGTTGCAATGTGGTCAGGTATTGTTTTCCTCCCGTAGCAATATCCCGCAGTTCATCCAACTCAACATGTATACCGCGTGCAATCACTCCTCCTTTCTGTGTGGTAGCAGGCGGATTTTCAGCAATGGTTTGTTGAATTTTTTCTTTGATAAAATCACAAGGGTTTAATGCCGCCCCCAGCCGTTGCAAATATGGGTCTTCGGCGGTACTGCATGCCACTTGTATAAGGGCTGTTTGTTCCAGTCCGCGTGCTACCTGTAGCAGCTCACGAGGATTTATTTTTTTGAGTGGAACCTTTGCTGCCAACCGCTCCACATCACCGGCGGCTTTAATACATTGTACAAGTTGCTGACTTAAATCGGTTGACTTTACAAGGTGTTCTACAGTGTTCAATCTTTCCTGAATGGACGTGAGGTTGTTCAGGGGCATCAACATCCATCGCTTCAGTAAACGTGCGCCCATAGGAGAGGAGGTGCGGTCGAGGGTTTTAAGCAAACTGTGACCTTCATGCATACCCGTTAGTTCCAGGTTGCGAATAGTGAATCTGTCCATCCATACATGCTCCTCCCGGTTAATACGCTGAATGGAAGTGATATGTTGGAGATTCGGATGTTCAGTATCCTTTAAATAATGCAGGATAGCACCCGCGGCAATAATGCCTTCGGGTAATGTGGTGATACCAAATCCTTTAAGGCTGTGTGTGCCAAAATGCTTCAATAAGGTTTCTTCAGCATAGGCCGTTGCAAATATCCATTCATCCAGGGCATAGGTAAAAAATTGTGATCCATACTGCTCTCGGAAATGCTTTTGTTTGTTGCGCTGGAAAATAACTTCTGCAGGTTGAAGTCCTTGTAATAATTTATCCGTGTATTCTTTATCTCCTTCTGCTAGAAAAAATTCTCCTGTAGAAATATCCAAGAAAGCAATTCCGTTTCTCTCCTCTGTAAAATGAATCGCGCATAAAAAATTATTGCTGTGGTGGTCGAGCAGTTTTTCACTGGTTGCCACTCCCGGTGTAACCAGTTCCGTTACCCCGCGCTTTACAATGCCTTTGGCCGTTTTAGGGTCTTCGAGTTGATCGCAAATAGCAACCCGGTAACCGGCCTTCACCAATTTGTGTAAATAGGTTTCCATGGCATGGTGTGGGAAGCCGGCCAGTTCCATGGAATCGGTGTTGTTACCGTTTCTGCGGGTAAGTGTAATACCCAGCACTTCGGCCGTTATCACTGCATCTTTCCCAAAGGTTTCATAAAAGTCACCCACACGAAACAATAAAATAGCATCAGGATATTTAGCCTTGATGGCCATATGCTGTGCCATTAATGGGGTGGATGTGTTTGCTTTTGCCATTCTTTTTTACACGGAGTGCAAATGTAAGGAATGCATCCGGGTTGACTGAATCGTGATGGATTTGGGGATAATTTTCATGTAAGCGCTTCACCCTCAACCCTATTAACACTTTATTAGGTGAATTACCTTAAACGACGGGGTGCATTTTACGTCTATGCGCTATCTTTGCATCCCGCTTTGCGGATTAAATTTTATTGATGAAGCATACGATCCTTGCAATTCTTTTACTGTGTACAACTGTTTCGGTATGGGCTCAACCCAAAGGTATGGGTAAGAACGACCCGGAAGCTAAAAAAGTGTTGGACGCGGTGAGTGCCAAGTTTAAAAAGTTCAAAACCATTCAGGCTGTCTTTAATTTGAAAATTGAAAACGCATCAAATAAACTTATCGGCAATAAAAACGGTTCGGTATACATGAAAGGAAGCAAATACCGTGTATCCGTTTCCGGTCAGGAAATATTTTCTGATGGCAGCAATATCTGGACATACGACCATGATGCCAATGAAGTAACCATCAGCAAATTTGATGTTTCTGCCAACAGCATCACCCCTCAAAAATTATTTACCAACTTTTACGATAAAGATTTCCTCTATCGCCTAAACAACGATGTAACCGTGCAGGGGAAAGTGATGAAAGAAGTTGAATTAACCCCCATTGATAAAACCAAACCCTTCCACAAGGTGTTGATTCACATCAGCAACAATACGATTCAATCTACCAAGATTTTTGAAAAAACCGGGAACCGCTATACCTATAGTGTTACTAGTATGAAAACGGATGTGCCGGTTGGGGATGATGTCTTCATCTTCAATGCGAAAGACTTCCCCGGTGTAGAGATTGTGGATTTACAGTGAGGTTTCTCCTCCCCATCTGAAGGTATCTACGGGTATTCCGGCTAAATCGAGTACACGGTCTACAACTGTTGAGGCTAGGTCTTCTACCGTTTGCGGATTGCTGTAAAAGGAAGGAGTTGCAGGGCATACAATGCCACCCGCCAACATAATTTTTTCCATGTTTTGCACATGAATCAGGTTGTAGGGGGTTTCGCGTACCACACAAATCAAACGACGTTTTTCTTTCAATATCACATCGGCTGCACGGGTTACCAGATCATTTGAAATACCCTGTGCAATCCGGCCCATAGTGCCCATGCTGCAGGGGATGATGATCATGGTATCATACTGCCCCGAACCGGACGCAAATGGTGCATTGAAATCATACGATTCATAACGTTGGAAAGGCAAGTTTGCATACCCCTGGTTACCCAATTCTGTTTGCCAAACCGTTTCGGCATTGGCAGACATTACAACCGCAACTTGTTGGATATTTGCCTCCGGGCGATTGAGTTTTTTTAATAACAAGGATGCATACACCGAACCACTGGCACCGGTTATTGCAACAACAATTTTCCTCATTCCGTACATTTGAATGTACTAAACTACAAACAAATCATGCATTGGTTGTATTTATTTTTCTCGGTCTGGCAACTGTATGCAGCACCTGAGTTTACCAGTCAACGTGAACGTATCCATTGGATTTCAGCAGAAAACATTGAAAGTGAGGTACAGCGTGAATCCCGACCGGTATTGGTTTATATCCACACCAGCTGGTGCGGCTGGTGCAGAAAAATGGAACGTTCCACTTTTAAAAAGGTCGCACTGGTTAAATATGTGAATGAACACTATCATGCCGTTGCGTTTGATGGGGAGTATAAACACCCCGTTACCTTCAACGGCAAAACATACCGATACTCAGCCGCAGAGCGTGTACATGAACTTACGTTATACCTTACACGAGGCGAACCGGCATTTCCTGTTGTCGTTTTTTTGAATGAACCCAAGGGGGCACCGAACCCTTTGGCAGGCTACCTTACGGCACAGCAACTTGAGCCTGCGCTAAAATATTTTAAAGAGCAGCCTCCAGTGTCTTTTGAAAACTATCTCAAAAATTTTAAACCTGTCTGGTAGGCCTTATTGTGTTGGATGTTAAGTGAAATTTTAATACGGCATGTACAAAAAAAACCGGAGCAGTGTCCGGTTTCGTATAGTGTTTAACGTTAGTGCGATTATTTTTCGGCCATGTCGGGGATATCGGCCACTTTATAGTCACCGGCATCCAGTTTTTTCTTCGTGGCTTCAAACGCATCCAATGTTTGATCAATATCTTCAAAACTATGCGCAGCTGTAGGAATCAGCCGGTATATAATATCTCCTTTCGGTATTACAGGGTACACTACAATACTGCAGAAGATGTGGTAGTTTTCGCGAAGGTCCATCACCATGGCGGTAGCCTCAGGTACATCACCTTTCATGTAAATGGGGGTTACCGGACTATTGGTATTACCAATATCGAAACCTCTTTGTTTTAATCCGTCCTGAAGGCGTTTCACATTGGCCCATAATTTTTCGCGGAGTTCCGGCATGGTTTTTACCATATCCATCCGCTTGAGCATGCCATCCACAATAAGGAGTGGGAGGCTTTTTGCAAAAATCTGGCTGCGTACATTATACCGGAGGTATTTCAAAACGTTTTTCGGGCCACTGATAAAGGCACCAATGCT
>JAHBTM010000062.1 GCA_019638635.1 Ferruginibacter sp.
AGCCCGAAGCGCAGACACAAGTGGTGCGAAGCAATCGCCTTGATTCAACTTGATTTTTTGCTTCTTTTTCATCAAGGAAAAAGAAGATGAAGAAATAATAAAGGGTTTTACTGCTGAGATGTGTTGATTTTTTTTCGTAAAAAAGCTGAATGGCTTGAGTGAATTTCAGCGTACTTCTACGTAATTATTTTACGGCATTCTGCGTGAAAGAAATGTTTTTCTTGTTCCTTTTGCTTGCCCAAAAGGAACACAAAAGGGCACCGATGCGCCATTACCCCCACGCATCGGGTAGCTACGATTAAGCTTTTGTACTACTGTAGTGCCGAGCTTTGGCGGGGTTGGTTCTTCGATCGTATTATTTAATTCAGATTTTGTTTCTTCTGAGCGTTTAAATGTTGAATCGCAGCTATGAAACACACTTGTTTTTTTATCCAACCGATGTGCGTTGATGCTTTCGCAGATATTCGCAGAATGGTTGAGTAAATTTCAGCGTATTTCTGTGTAATTTTTTTGCGGCATTCTGCGGAAAAGAAATGTTTTTCTTGTTCCTTTTGCTTGCCCAAAAGGAACACAAAAGGGCACCGATGCGCCATTACCACCACGCATCGGGTAGCTACGATTAAGCTTTTGTACTACTGTAGTGCCGAGCTTTGGCGGGGTTGGTTCTTCGATCTGATTATTTAATTCAGATTTGTTTCTTCTGAGGGTTTTAATGTTGAATCGCAGCTATGAAACACACTTGTTTTTTTATCCAACGGATGTGCGTTGATGCTTTCGCAGATTTTCGCGGAATGGTTGAGTAAATTTCAGAGCACTTCTGTGCAATATTTTCGCAAAACCTGCCGGGCAGGTTGTAACAGTACTTCGGACTTAATGTGGAAAGGGTTTATTCCGGAACTCAGGTGTCGCAAAGTCAACAGATAGGGCCGCAAAAAAGCACCGGTGATTAACGTAGTGGAAACGAATTTCCGCGTTAGCGATTGAAGCGGATACCGGCCGCTGCAGACCACGGTGTTGGGATTGAGGTGGACAAAAATTCAATGAAAGCGGACGGGATAGAGCGGAAAGCGCGACCGCCCCGCCCAAGGCGGGTGCGGGAACGCCCAATTCATGAAAAGGTAATTCAAGCGATATAGCAATTATTCCTTTTCTTTGCAGGATTGTATTGTTTATGAGAAGAATTTTTTTTATAGCTATGGCCTTGTTTGCCATTGGGCTGTTACCATCTTGTTTATCACCCAAAAAGCTGTATTACTTTCACGATCAGCAGGTTACCAAGCATCAGCTGGATTCTGTAGAGCAAAGTGCGCATTTGATTATTCAAAAGGGCAACCGTTTGCATATTACCGTTACGTCTCCGGATCCATCGGTTACGGCCTATCTCAATCCGTACAATATGTCGGGTTCCGGATCGGCCAATCAGCAATCTATGTCGGGTTTCCTGGTGAGTCAGGATGGGACAATCACTTTCCCCATGGTGGGCGATTTGGAGGTTGCCGGTTTAAACACGGTGGAGGCTTCTAAATTATTATCCGAAAAACTGGCTGTATTTTATAAAGATGTATTCGTAAATATTATCATCAATGGCCGTGTATATTTTTTAAATGGCAGGAGTGGACAGGTAGTTCAGTTAAGCAACGAGCGCCTGACCATTTTTGAAGGGCTTACACAAATGGGCATACAGGATCCGTATGATATTAAAGATAAAGTGTGGCTGGTACGGGAAGAGAATGGACAGCGTGAGTATGCGCAATTGAATTTGAACAGTAAGGAGATATTTACTTCTCCGTATTATTATTTACACAACAACGACCTGGTGTATGTGAAACCGAGCAGGATGTCATCCTTCCTGTCGCCGAATAGTCCGTTAAGAAATATACTTACCATTTCCGGAGTGGCACTTACTTTATTCCTGATTCTTAGAACGCGGTAATTATGATGAAAGCAGATCACAATGTTTGGGAGAAAAAACAGGAACCGGTTATGGACACACAATCGGTTGGGGCCTCGCCCAAAACCGGTAGTTTGGATATTGATTTCAGGCGCATCCTAACGGCGTGGCCTTATGTATTGTTGTTTGGGTTTCTGGGCTTTTTGGCGGGAAGTATTTATCTGCGGTATGTACACAATGTGTACAGTGTTTCAACCAGTATTACCATAGAAGAAAAAGAAGAGGTGTCTATCGGTCAGGCTTTGTTTGGTAACGCACGTGACCCTTTCAATGATAAGATTGCATATATCAAATCGCCCACCCTGGCTTTGCGTTTAGTGGATAGTTTAGGGTTGCAGTACAGGGCAGAAGCTAAAGGTAGATTGAAAGACAGGAATTTTTACAGCCTGATTAAATGGTTTATCATCAGCAACACCGGCGGGCAGGATCCTGAAATACATTTTACTATTGATGCTGAAAAAGATAAGTTCACGTATAAATCAGCCACTGAAACAGGAACGGTGAAATGGGGTGAACCCTTTTCGGTGAGTGGGCACAAAGTAGTGGTGTACAAATTACAAGACTTTGTAAGCCAGGCACCGATATTCTGCTACAGCAGCAACCGTTTGGCTACCGCATTTAGTGTGAGCCGGGGGTTGAGCATTTCATCGAATAAAGAAAGCAGCATACTCAACATCAGCTATTCGGATGTGTCGAGCGAAAGAGCGATTGACATTTTGAATGGGTTAGTGAATATTTATAATGATGTGCTGGAGTTAGACAAAACACAAACCTTCTCGCAAGCGATTGATTTTATTGAAGCACGACTTGAGCCATTGGGCAGGGAGTTGGATTCTATTGAGAATTCAATTGCACGGTTTAAATCGAGCAGAGGATTTGTGGGGATGAGCGCGAATGGTGAATTGATTTTAGAGCGACTGAAAGAATTTGACCGGCAGAAGAATGAAATTGACATCCTGAGGGAAACCATCAATAAGGTGGAGGAATTTATTAAAAATCCGAACCTGAAAGAAGAGGATTTGTCTTTTGTAGGAGTTACCGATCCCGGATTGCAGAATACACTGCGTATTTATCAGGAAACGCGCCGTCAGCGTGATATGTTGACGCGTAGCCACACGGATCAGAGTCCGACCCTGCGCCTCGTGGATGAGCAGGTGGCTGAGTTGCGTGGGAATATGAATCTGCAATTAGACAATTACAAAACCAACTTACGGTTGGCAGAGGATAAGTACAATCAGAACATACGGGAAGCCGATAAAATGCTGCGTGGAACACCGATGGATGAGAAACAATTAATTTCTCAGTTCCGGATGCAAAGCATCAAGGAAACATTATTCTTGTCGCTATTGCAGAAGAAAGAAGAAGCCAGTATTCAGAAAGCATCGGTAACGGTGAATACGAAAGTGTTATCGCCACCGGCAAAAATGAACGCCATTATTCGTCCGTCGAAAAGCAACATTTTACTCATATCGGTATTGGCCGGTTTGTTGTTGCCTTTGATTTTCTTTATAGTACTCGAATTGCTGAACAATAAAGTGATTTCTAAAAAGCAGTTGCAGGGCATGACGAACATTCCGGTGATTGCAGAACTGGAACATGTGGATGACATGCTGAGTTCACCCTTCGTGGTGGAGGAGGCGAAGCGGTCTATGTTTGGTGAACAGATCAGGGCACTGCGTACGAATATCGATTTTTATACATCCAACCACAAGGACTGTAAGTTTGTGATGCTAACATCGAGTGTAAGTGGTGAAGGTAAATCGTTCATTTCGATGAATCTTGCCAAGAGTTATGCGTTACAGGGTAAGCGTGTGGCATTGCTTGAATTTGATTTGCGCCGTCCGAAAATCAGCTCTGCGTTAAAAATTACCAGAGATAAGCCGGGGTTGTCCTCGGTGTTGGTGGGTAAAGCAAAGGTGGAGGATATAATTATTACACAGGAAAAACATGGTGCCGGAGTGATGGATGTTTTGCCGGCCGGAGCTATACCGCCTAATCCGCAGGAATTGATTTCAGGTGCTTATATAGATGGAGTGCAACAATACCTGATTCAACATTACGATATGGTAGTGATTGATACACCTCCATTTGGAATTGTGGCCGATGCGCAAATTCTGGGCCAATGGGCAGATGTAACATTGATTGTTACCAGATATAAACAAACCATTAAAGACCAGATAGCAGAAATTAATGAATGGAATGACCGCAACTTGTTTACGAGTATGGCACTCATTTTAAATGGAGTGAAAAATAAAGGATACTTCGGAAGTAAATATGGTAATTATTATTACAAACGCAAGTACGGTTATTCATACTATTCTTCTGAATCAAAGAAATAAGTTCACCGGCTCAGGCTTGTGGCTTTTATTATTACTACCGTGAAAAAACTTTTAAAAAATACTTTTCAGTTTTTTTTCTACTTCTTTAGTCATCTCCGTTACAGGATTTTCATCAGTTTGGTATTGAGTGTGCTGGTAGGATTGATGGATGGTTTAGGCTTGGCCATGTTTATTCCATTATTGCAAATGGTGGATAGCAGCAACGTGGAAGCACGCCCGGAAGATATGGGCAGGCTGTCATTCATTGCTGATATATTTCAATACCAGAATATTCCGCTGACTTTGGGTGTAGTACTGGGTGTAATTTTGTTTTTCTTTACGCTCAAAGGCATTCTTAAGTTTTGTGAAGGATATGTACGCGTACGAAATGAACAGTTCTTCATGAAGAACATCCGGTTTCATAATATCAAGGCCTTATCACAATACGATTATAATTTATTTGTGCATGCCGATGTAGGCCGAATTCAAAATACATTTACTGCCGAAGTGGTGAAGGTGAATCAGGGATACCGTTATTATTTCATGTGTTTGCAATACGGTGTGAGTGTGGTGGTATATGTTTTTCTGGCCTTTATGGCCAATCCGCAATTTGCGGTGTTGGTGGTTATTGGCGGCGCATTGTCGGGGTTGATTTTTACACGGTTGCACAAGCGCACCAAAAAGTTATCAAAAAAAATTACAGTAGACAGCCATTCGTTTCAGGGATTGCTGATACAGAAAGTAGCATTTTTCAAATACCTGAAGGCAACGGGTTTGATGAAGCGCTATGCAGATAAACTGGTTAAGACCAATATCAATATTGAAGCTGCACAAAGGAAGACCGGCATGATCAGTGCAGCTATGACAGCCGTTCGGGAACCCCTTATTATATTGGTGGTAGTGGCCGTGATTTTGATTCAGGTGTTTTATTTTTCACAGAGCATTGGTATCATAATCCTGAGTTTGTTGTTGTTTTACCGCGCCCTAACCTTTTTGATGGGTGTTCAAAATTTCTGGAATTTGTTTTTAGGTGTTTCAGGTTCACTGATTAATATGGGGAACTTTATCAATGAACTCCGGGCCGGTAAAGAAGTAACCGGAAAAATTCCTTTCTCAGGGTTTAAGGAAGCATTGCAGATTAAAAACCTGAGTATGCAATACGAAGACAAACACATACTACATGATGTGAATCTTCTCATTCGTAAAAATGAAACCATTGCACTGGTAGGTGAAAGCGGATCGGGGAAAACCACGCTGATGAATATGATTGCCGGGCTATTGAAACCAACTTCGGGAGAAGTATTGGTAGATGGCGTTAATCTGGAGTTGCTGAAAAAAGAATCCTTTCAACAACGCCTGGGATACATCACGCAGGAGGCCGTTATATTCAACGATACCATTTTCAATAACGTTACATTCTGGTCAGAAAAGAATGAAGCCAACATGAAACGTTTTGAAGCGGCTGTTCGTAAAGCATCCATTGATGAATTTGTTCGTTTACAAACGGATAAGGAAGACACATTGTTGGGAAATAACGGTATTAATTTAAGTGGCGGACAAAAACAGCGGTTGTCGATTGCACGGGAATTATATAAGGAGGTTGATTTTCTTTTTATGGATGAAGCTACTTCAGCGCTGGATTCAGAAACCGAACGTGCCATTCAGGAAAATATTGAAGCGTTGAAAGGGCAGTATTCCATCATCATTATCGCACATCGCTTATCTACAGTGAAGCATGCCGACAAAATTGTGTTGTTGAACAAGGGCAGGATTGAACATGTGGGTCATTTTGATGAATTGATGAAAGTGTCTCCTTCATTTAAAAAGATGGTTGAACTTCAGGGCTTTTAAGCAATATCCCCATGGCTGAAAAGAATTCACACCGAACGGTTTTATATTTAATTGATACCCTCGAGATGGGCGGGGCTGAGCAAAGTATACTCGAAATAGCCTCACGATTTAAAAATTTCTCAGCAGTGGTTTGCCATATTTATCCCGGCCACACGTTGCGTCCGGCATACGAAGCGGCGGGGATAGAAGTGGTGTCGCTCAATTTGCCTGCAGGGAGTAAACATAAAGTGATATTACCTGAATTACTCAAGGTGGTAGAACGTTTTCAACCGGTGCTTATTCATGCCTCGCTGTACCGTTCTATGATGGTATCGAGAAAATTGAAAAGAATCACCGGGTTGCCCTTGGTGAATAGTTTTGTTTCCAACAGTTATGCACCGGCCAGAACGGATAAGTTGAAATGGACCACCCGTTTAAAACTGAGGTATTATCAGATGCTCGATGCCTCCACTTCAAAAATTCCGGATGTATATATCTCTAATTCAAATGCCATTGCGGAGAGCAATGCAAAAGCCCTGAAAATTTCAACATCAAAAATACGGGTGATCCACCGGGGCAGGAGTATAGAACGCTATGGCCATGTAACAGGGGCACAGGTTGCTGCGGTAAGAAGTGCAATGGGGTTGAATAATCAACGCATTGTACTAAATGTAGGCAGGTTGCGACAGGCTAAAGGGCAGGCTGATTTGATCCGCGCCTTTTCTAAAATACACCACTTATTTCCGGATAGCGTGTTGTGGATTGCAGGTGAAGGAACGTACCGGTCCGTGCTCGAACAATTGGTGCGTGAACTGAACCTCAGTGAAGCGGTACAATTACTCGGCAACCGCAACGATGTGGAAGTATTGATGGCGGCTGCTGATGTGTTTGTTTTTCCATCGTATTACGAAGGGCTGCCGGGCGTGATCCTGGAAGCGATGATGGCCGGTAAAATAATTGTGGCTAGTGATATTCCTGAAAACAGAGAATGTATTGATGAATATAGCGCACTCTTTTTTCCGGTGGGAGATACGGAGCGTATAGCCCTTCAGGTGAGTAACGTGTTGCAGGATACCCAAAGCTTCAAAGGTTTGGGGGAAAGGGCATCAGGGGTAGCCCGTGAAAAATTCGACATCCATCAAATTGCCCGGCAATACGAGGAAGTGTATCAACAACTGATTCAATTATGATCATTTTACAACTGGTTACCAAACGGCAGTACAGAGGCGCAGAGCTTTCGGCTTGGAACCTGAGCCGTAAACTGATAGAACGCGGGCATACCATTGTTTGGGTTGGCCTCTATCCAAACCACGACGACGTGTTGGAGTTGGAACATGCAATGAATGAAGATTTACCCGGAGAACACAAATCATTTTTTAATCTGCAGAAAGCCCAAGCGCTAAAAAAAATCATTCAGACAATCGGGGTGGATGTGATTCAGGCCAACGGTGCCGAAACATTGAAATATGCAGTAGCTGCCGGAATGTTGGGCGCAAGAAAACCCATCGTTTACAGAAATATTAGTCAGGTAAGTTTTTGGATGAAAGGCTCCCCGCTTAAAAAATGGGTGAATGGTTTTTTGTTGAATCGTGCAGACAGGATTGTGTCTGTGGGGGAAGCCTCTAAAAATGATATGGTAAAATGTTTTCCGGTGCTTGCAAAAAAAACTTCAGTCATACACCGGGGTGTTCCGGTAAAATCAACCGATAAAACAACGGCAGCCCGATTGCTGAAACAACGTTATGCACTCAGCGATGAATCCCGAATCATGTTTTGGGCAGGTGCATTTTCTCCTGAAAAAAATCCGGGGATGCTGGTAGAGGTGATGAAAGTATTGAAAGGATTCAATCCACATATTGTTTTGCTGATGGCCGGAAAAGGGCCTTTGTTCACCGACATTCAACACCAGATTGAACAGGAAGGGTTGGAAAAAAATATCCTGCTGACCGGTTACCAAAAAGACCTCGCGCCGTATTATGCCGGTGCCGATCTTTTTGTACTGGTAAGCCATATTGAAGGCGTACCCGGTGTAATCCTGGAAGCAGCGATGCAGCAAACCCCCGCAGTAACCGTACAGGTGGGTGGAGTAGATGAAGTAGTGGAACAGGATGTAACCGGAGTTGTTGTACACAATTATAATCCCGGCGCGTTTGCAAATGCAGTACATGCGTTAATGAGTAATGAGCATCAACGTGAACAGATGGGCAAACGTGCGTATGAGTTTGTGTTAAGCAAATACAACGAGGATGTAAACACCGGGAAATTCGAATCTTTGTATCAACAGTTAACCGCATCATCATGATAAAAGTATTGCATATTATAAAATCGCTCGGCAGAGGTGGTGCAGAAATGTTGTTGCAGGAAACCCTGTTGCACCATGATAAAAATCAGTTTGAATTTCATTACATCTATTTCCTTCCCTGGAAAGATCAGATGGTGGAAGGCATTCGTACACGCGGCGGCATTGTGCAAAATTTTCCGGCCAAAAACAATATCGTAATCATGTTGCAGGCGTTTAAAATTGTGCGTTACGTACGTAAGCACAATATTCAACTCATTCACTGTCATCTTCCGTGGGCTGGTTTTGTGGGGCGGTTGGTGCATTTGCTTTGTAAAGTACCTGTGGTATATACCGAACATAATAAACAGGAACGCTATCATTTTATTACCAAAACCATCAATCGCCTTACCTTTAACAGGCAATCGGCCGCAGTAGCCGTGTCTGCGGATGTGGCCACGTCTATACGTGAACATATTCATCCACGGATACCGGTACATACCATATTAAATGGTGTAGCGGTTGAATCTTTCAGAAGAAATGAAGCAGAAGGCATTGCGTTGAGGAACAAGCTGGGCATTCGTGAGGATGCTGTGGTGATTGGTACGATTGCAGTTTTCAGGTTTCAGAAACGGCTGAAGGAATGGATAACGGTATTTAAGAAACTGCATAGTGTGTATCCGAATGTGCATGGCATCATTGTAGGAGATGGCATTTTAAAAGAAGAGATCATGCAACACCTGCATGCATCCGGAATGGAGCCTTTTATATCGATGCCGGGATTACAAACCGAAGTAAAGCCCTGGTTTTCGGCGATGGATATCTTTATGATGAGTTCTGTGTTTGAAGGATTACCCATTGCCTTGCTGGAAGCCATGAGTATGGAGTGTGCAGTAGTGAGTACAGATGCAGGCGGAGTGAAAGAAGTGATACGGGACAAGGAAGATGGCTTTTTGGTTCCTGTAGATGCGTGGGAGCAATTGCATGATCCACTCAGCCGCTTGGTAAACAACAAGGCATTGATACGGGAATATGGTATGAGGGCACGGACACGCATAAACGATGCGTTCAGTCTGAAAGTGATGGTGGAACAAACCGAAGCATTGTATCAGTCAATTTTGAAAAATAAATAAATGGACATTCAACAGGCACAGGCGGAGGATTTACCGGCCATTATCCATTTGCTGAAACTGAGTTTGGGAGAATCTTTAATTCCTAAATCGGAAGCCTATTTCCGTTGGAAGCATGAGCAGAATCCGTTCGGGCGTTCTCCTATGTACCTGGCCAGGGAAGGGGATACATTGATTGGTTTGCGCACCTTCATGCGCTGGGAATGGCGCAAAGGCGATCATAACGTAACGGCGGTTCGTGCGGTGGATACAGCCACCCATCCGGCACATCAGGGTAAAGGGATTTTTAAAAAACTAACCTTACACGCGGTAGAAGCCTGTAAACAGGAAGGCGTAGAAATGGTTTTTAATTCACCGAACAACCAAAGCAGGCCGGGATATCTTAAAATGGGCTGGCAGGAAGTGGGAAAGATGCCCTTGTGGTTAAAGCCGGGTAGCCTTTTTCCTGCACGTTACGGAGACGCGTACGCGCAGAGAGTGTACAATCGTTTTTCAATTCAAAAACAACTTGATCTGTATACCCCCCACCATACATTCCCTGTTTCGAAAGAGTGCTTTCAAACACCGTTGAGTGTGCCGTATCTGCAATGGCGCTATGCTGATTGTCCTATTGTGCAATACGGTGCAGTACTTGAGCCCCATCGTTTTGGGGTAGTGTTTCGTATGAAGCCGCTTAAAAATTTTATTGAGCTGAGGTTGTGCGAGGTATGGTGTGAGCAACCCGATGCTTTACCCGAATTGAAAAAAGCAATCAGTGAAATCAGAAAAGCAATCAGGCCTTTGATGGTGTCTTGTGCACCCACCGGACTGGTGAATGGCAAACTGGGTTTTTGGGGGCCGTACAGCAAAGGGCCTGTTACCACTATCCGACCGCTGGCATTAACCGATTTAAAACCTTTTGAACATTTCAACGCATGGCAACCTTCTATAGGCGCTATGGAACTTTTTTAAGATGGACGCAATTGTAACTTTAATATTCATCCTGCTACTCAACACGTATGTGATTAAGGTGGCCTGCGTGAAATATAAAGTACATTCAGAAAGTTATCTGTGGGTTTTGTTTGGAGTACATGCATTGTTATCTGTTGTTTACCTCCTGATGGCCTTGAGTACTGCGAGTGATTCCATTGCATATTATAATGATTCTGGTAGAGAAAGTAACTGGTTTAGTTTGTGGGGAACCTCTACCACATTTATTGAATTCCTCGCCTGGCCTTTTTCATATTTGTTGAATTTATCGTACATATCTGCCATGATGATTTTTTCATGGTTTGGGTACCTGGGTGTAATGTTCTTCTACATTGCTGCAAAAGAAAATGCCATCTTACCTGCTGTATGGCAAAAATATTCAGGGGTGGAACTTATTTTTTTACTTCCCAACCTGCATTACTGGTCGTCCTCTTTAGGCAAAGGAAGTGTCATTTTATTGGGGTTGGCATTGCTCACCTTCGGGCTCAGCCGCTTTAACCGAAGATATCTGGTGTTAGCCTTTGGGGCTTTCCTGGTTTTTATGGTTCGCCCGCACATCCTGTTTACTGTTATCATCAGCGTTATGCTTTCCCTGCTTATATCAGGTTCTACATTAAAATCATATGTAAAATGGTTGGTGTTTGCAGTAGCCGCTGTAGTGTTCTTCTTCATCAGTGATGATGTGGCTAAGTTTACTGAAGTAGAAAATTTTAATGTGCTGGATTCTGAAGTACTCGCCAACCGCGCGGCTGAATTGGGTAAATCTACTTCCGGTGTAAACCTGCAGAATTACGGGTTACTCATGAAAATGTTTACGTTTTGGTTCAGGCCGTTGTTTATCGACGGGCAAGGATTCATGGGCATTGTGGTATCGTTTGAAAACCTCGTGTATCTGTTTATGTTTGTAACCTTGTTGCGTTTTGGGTTTACTCAATGGAAGCACTGGAACGGTTGGTTTAAAATTTGCTTTTTCATCTTTCTTTTTGCTTCCGTTGCGTTGGCACAGGTTACAGGAAACCTGGGTATTGCCATTCGTCAAAAAGCGCAAATCATGCCATTCTTCTTTATTTTGTATTTCAAAGCGTTGTCGTATAAACATTCAACCACATTGTTTCAACGTAAAAAATCTATGAACTGGTCATGAGTAAGCATCCCGGCATATTTTGTATTTCGCTCGATTTTGAGTTGCACTGGGGTTGTTTTGAGAGAATGACCTTAAATGAAGCTGAGCAAACGTATTTTAAAAATACACGTGAACTCATACCGGTGAAGCTCGACCTGTTTCGTGCATACGATGCACATGTTACCTGGGCTATTGTGGGTATGTTGTATCATCACAATGTAGATGAATGGAAACGCTCTATGCCATCGCAAATACCGGCTTTCAACAATCCGAAGGTCAGTGCGTATGAGTGGATAAAGCAGTATGGTTTCATGGGTGAAACCGACCCGTATCACTTTGCACCCGACCTCATTCAAAAAATTAAAGCCACTCCGCATCAGGAAATTGCCACCCATACCTATGCACATTACTTTTGTTTGGAAGAAGGGCAAACCCGTGAACAATTTCGGGAAGACCTTGAAATTGCTGTTCGCATAGCCAAAGAAGATGGCTCCGATATTAAATCCCTCGTGTTCCCCAGAAATCAGTTCAACCCTGATTACTTATCCGTATGTAAAGAGGTAGGCATCACCGCAGTACGTTCCAGTCCCAACATCTGGTACTGGAAATATGCTACCGGTTCCACATTTAAGGAAAAGTTTTTCCGTGCAGGAGATGCCTATATCAAAATGCAGCCCATTAAACCCATCACACTGAATGATATTGATGTTCATACCAACATGCCTTTGTTATTGCCCTCTACAAGATTATACCGCGCATGGCAACCGAAGTATAAAATTCAGAATTACTTTAAGTTGCGCCGTATCCTGAACGAAATGACTGAGGCCGCAAGAAAAGGGTATTATTATCACCTCTGGTGGCACCCGCATAATTTCGGTTACCACCCCCATGAATGCCTCGAAGAACTGGAGCAGATTTTAGAACATTATAAAAAACTGAGTAAGCAGTATGGATTTAAAAGCATGACCATGCACGAAATTACTCAACACCTTAGGAAAGACTAATGAAGGATCATCCGCATAAACTGGTGAGGATTACTACCATACCCGCATCGATGCAGGTCTTGTTACGCGGACAACTGCGTTTTATGCAATCGAAGGGTTTTGAAGTGTATGCCGTTTCTGCCGATGGCAAAGAAGTAGAAGCACTAAAAAAACTAGAGGGCGTGCCACACAAGGTGGTGCCGTTTACCCGGGTGATTAGTCCGATACAGGATTTAAAATGCCTGATTCAACTGACACGCTATTTGCGTAAAGTGAAACCACATATTGTACATACGCATACGCCCAAGGCCGGGTTGATAGGCATGTGGGCTGCGCTGCTGGCAGGCGTTCCCGTTAGGTTGCATACCATTGCCGGTTTACCCTGGATGGAAACAAAAGGTATCATGCGGTGGTTACTGAAAAACATAGAACGCGTTACAGCATTACCGGCCACACGGGTTTATCCCAACTCACATACTCAATACAATTACCTCCGG
>JAHBTM010000063.1 GCA_019638635.1 Ferruginibacter sp.
AATACTGACGAATATAGTGGTGTGGTTTGTAATCATCAGTATATCTTTCATCCGCACAGGAATAGATTGGGTGTGTAGCTGTTGTTTTAAATATCACAGCTATACTGTTTTTACATTTAGTAACATATACGCATACATGAAAATCAAGTAAAAGCTTTATATGTGCCGGTGTATTCTTGTGGTATAGAGGTTTGATTGTACTTTTGATAGTGTTTGTTTACCCTTTGCACTTACTGATGAATGAAGATTGGATGAAGGGCTGCCGGATCCCGAAAGCTTTCGAAACCGAACTTGTAATATATGGCCGGAACAACTGTGGATGGATGTTCAGAAGTGAATACCCCCCAGTTAAATGGAAAAAAAGTAGCAGGTGTTTTGCTGTTGTACATTCAGGCGATTGAATCTCTGCTGAACAATGATGTGATACAATGTTGTTGGCCGATTAATGCTTTGTATGTTGCTTTTCCCACTGCTCCTGCAGAATGTGCAGGATGCGGTTGGCAAGATGTGGCCAGTCGAGTGATTGAATCTTCGTATATCCGTTACCAGCAAGTTGTTGTTGTAGTTCAATATTACCAATCAGTTTCTGAATGGCTTTTCTGATGAAATACGGATGCCGCCATACTTTCAATCCGGTTACACCATCTTCTAAAAAATCAGCGGTGCCGGTTTCTGAAGCCACTACAGGCACACCACAGGCCATGGCTTCCGCGGCCGTATTGCACCAGCCTCCTTTTTTTTCCACCGCAACAAAAACGTCTGCCCTTTTGAATAACTGTTCATTTTCTTCCACCGGATGATTTAATATAAACTCAAACGGTATATTGGGTTTGAATTGTTCAATCTGCCGGAGCCCTTTCTCATCCAGGGGCCGGTCAAACATCAGCAACTTTACATCATAGCCCATACGATATAATTTCTCTGCGGCTTTAACCACCAATCCGGTGCCTTTTCCTTTTCTGGCCAATCGTCCGTAACACATGATGTGAAAGGGTTGTTGAGGCGGAGATATTTTTTTCGGCTGGGCCGCAAGATGTACACCTCCGGGTGCCAGCGTGGTTGAAATTCCATACCGCCTGCGATCATACCGATACATGTTGGTGGAATTCGAAAGGATGGTGATGTGCTTGTGCCGGAGTACAGGCTTTAAATGAGCCCTGGGGCCTACGTGATAGAAAAATTTTAGGGGAGCAGCACTTGCCAGCAAGGGAGCAAGAAACTGGGTTTCTGTAATAAACAATGCATCTACAGGATGGGCGTGCATATCAGTCAACGATTTCACCGAACCCTGAAAGTTTAGCCAGTCGGGATGTTTGCCATCCGGAGAAAAGATGGTCATGGTATGCCCATCCTGAATGAACAGTTTGCCAAGTTCAAAAAATCGCCGGACACCACCAAAAAGCTGGGTGTTGGGCAGGATGACACCAATATCAAATTTCCGCTTCATACGTAAACACTGAATTGCTGGTGCAATGTAACACAATTTTTAGCGCAGCCATACAGACCGGTACTTCACCATTCTGAAAGGGTATCCCGTACCTTTGCACAAATTTGTAAGTATGGAATTAAAGCAGTTGATACTTGCCGCCTGGGAGAACAGAACCTTGCTCAGTGAATCTACCTACAGTGATGCTGTACATGCGGTGATTGAAGAAGTGGATAAAGGACGATTACGTACAGCCGAACCCGTTAGTGACGGATGGAAAGTGAATGAATGGGTGAAGCAGGCCATCCTCATGTACTTTGCCATCCGGCCTATGAAAACCCATGTTTTGCCGCCTTTTGAGTTCTATGATAAAATGAAGCTCAAAAGTGATTATCAGAAACTCGGTGTGCGAGCGGTGCCACATGCAGTTGCCCGTTACGGAGCGTATCTCGCCAAAAATGTGGTACTGATGCCATCCTACGTAAATATTGGCGCGTATGTGGGTGAAGGCACTATGGTGGATACCTGGGCCACGGTAGGTAGTTGCGCACAGATTGGCAGTCATGTTCATTTGAGTGGTGGCGTGGGTATTGGTGGCGTGCTGGAGCCACTCCAGGCCAGTCCGGTGATTATAGAAGACGGATGCTTTATCGGCAGCCGCAGTATTGTAGTGGAAGGCGTGCGGGTGCAAAAAGAAGCGGTGCTGGGTGCCAACGTGGTACTTACCCAATCCACAAGAATTATTGATGTGAGTGGTACTGAACCGGTAGAATACAAAGGCATCGTGCCCGAGCGCAGTGTGGTGATTCCGGGCAGCTATACCAAAAAATTTCCTGCGGGAGATTATCAGGTGAGCTGTGCCTTGATTATTGGACAACGGAAAGAAAGTACAGATAAAAAAACAAGTTTGAACGATGCACTGCGCGACTTTAACGTATCGGTATAAACGAAGTATTTACATTTTATAATTCATTGGAATGGATATACAACAGCTAAAGAAACTTTTCCCCGGCATGGAAGATGCCTTATATGAGGATATGTTGCAACAGGGTACCCTACGGGAAGTTCAGGCAGGCGAAACGATACTGGATGCAGGGCAAACCATACGCTCTATGATGATGGTGGTGGAAGGCATCGTGAAAATTTATAGAGAAGATGCGGAGGGCGGAGAATTTTTTATGTATGATATTCAACCCGGTCAGGCTTGCGCAGTTTCTATGGTGTGTGATTTTCATCATCAACAAAGTGGCATCATTGCACGGGCACTTACCGATGCAATCATTTTTTCTATCCCGCTTCAATATATGGATGAATGGATGATGAAATACCGTACCTGGCATTATTTTGTGATTCAAACCTACCGCGCACGATTTGAAGAATTGCTGAATACCATTGATGCCATTGCATTTAAAAATATGGATGAACGCCTGGAAATTTATCTCCACAAACAGGTGAAACAATTTGGCAAAGTGGTGAAACTCACCCATCAGGATATTGCCAACGATTTAAATTCATCCCGCGAGGTGATAAGCCGGTTGATGAAAAAACTCGAAAACAACGGGCGCATCATTATCCATCGTAATGCGTTTGAATGGGTGAGTGATATCAAGGCATAGATATTCAATGATGCATGATGCAATGCAGGCACGAAGCTTGTTACTTTCTTTCATCTAAGTGACAACTATCACACACAACGGATGATACAGATGGTAATTTTGCAATCAAATCAACAGAATGGAAATTGCAGGTTATATCGCATCACTGATTATTGGATTATCCCTAGGGCTTATAGGTGGCGGAGGTTCTATCCTAACCGTTCCGGTGTTGGTGTATTTATTTGGAGTGAATCCGGTGGCCGCCACGGCCTATTCATTGTTAATTGTAGGAACAACCAGTTTGGTAGGAGCATGGCCCAAATACCGGCAACAAGAAGTGAACCTGAAAACGGCAATCATATTTGGAATTCCCTCTATCGCTGCCGTTTATGCAACACGGGCATTCATTATACCGGTTATACCGGACACTATTTTTACCGCAGGGAGTTTTGTACTCACCAAGCCATTGATGCTCATGCTCATTTTTGCTGTGCTCATGGTGGCCGCATCCATTTCCATGATACGTTCGCCACGTAAAAAAAATGAGAGAGCTCCCGTAAAACAATCATTCAACTATCCGGTTATTTTACTGGAAGGAACATTGGTGGGTTTGCTTACCGGATTAGTAGGTGCCGGGGGCGGGTTTTTAATTATCCCAGCTCTGGTAATTTTAAGTAAATTGCCTATGAAGCAGGCCGTCGGCACATCCCTGCTGATCATCGCTGCCAAATCACTAATCGGTTTTACCGGTGATTTAGGTAAGATAGACATGGACTGGACACTGCTGCTGTCTGTAACTGCCCTGGCAATCGTGGGAATATTTGTTGGGAACAGGTTGAGTACACGCATCGCAGCCAATGCACTGAAAAAAGGCTTCGGCTGGTTTGTGCTGGTGATGGGTATTTATATCATTGCCAAAGAACTTTTCTTTTAATCACAACACATTTTATAAACTTTTAAATTTTAATAGTTATGTACTTTCAAATGATTTACGACAAAAGTCTGGCACAGGCCAGCTATTTTATTGGTTGCCAGAAAGCTGGCGTGGCAGCCGTTATTGATGCCAAGAGGGATGTGGATACGTACCTGGACATTGCGAAGCAACAAAACATGACCATCACTCATTTATTTGAAACACATATTCATGCAGATTTTCTGACCGGCACACGGGAACTCACACAACTTACCGGAGCGTCGATGTATTTATCTGATGAAGGTGGTTCGGATTGGCAATATCAATTCCCTCATAAAGGATTGAAGAACGGTGATGTGGTGATGCTGGGCAATTTAAAATTTGAAGTGTTACATACACCGGGGCATACTCCTGAAAGTATTTCATTCTTACTCACGGATACGCCTGCCAGCGAAGAACCTGTGATGATCTTTACAGGTGATTTTGTTTTTGTAGGAGATATCGGTCGCCCGGATTTATTGGAAAAAGCCGCCGGATTAAAAGGAACCATGGATGCGGGCGCTAAACAAATGTATCAATCCATACAGCGTTTCCATCAACTGCCCGATCATATTCAGGTTTGGCCGGGACATGGTGCAGGCTCTGCCTGTGGTAAAGCACTAGGTGCCGTGCCTTCATCTACCGTAGGATATGAAAAAATCAGAAACTGGGCATTCCGGTTTCAGGCAGATGAAGCCGGGTTTACCAACTTTCTGTTGGAAGGTCAACCCGAACCACCGTACTATTTTGCCATGATGAAACACCTGAATAAAGTGGACCGACCGCTGCTGACCGAAGTGCCTCAACCTAAAGCACTGTCTTACACACAACTGAAAGAAGCCATCGATAAAGGTGTAACGGTAGTGGATACACGAAATAAAGCAACCTTTGCCCAAGGGTTTATTCCGGGCTCATTGAATATTCAGAACAACAACAGCCTGAATACATGGGCGGGATGGATGCTGAAATATGATCAGCCCTTTATCCTGATTGCTGAGGAAGAGCAACTGGATGATATTGTACGTAAACTGATGCGCATCGGATTAGACCATGTGATGGGATATGTGCCCGGTGTAGAGATGTGGACTGAAAACGGAGGTAAACTATCCACCGTACAAAACATCAACCTCGAAGCGTTCAAAGAAATGCGCTTAGGGCAAGACACTCAGGTGGTAGATTTAAGAGGCGCCACTGAATATGCGAGCGGACATATAGAAGGTGCCGACCACGTGTTTGTAGGTACACTCCAAAATAATATCGACAAAGTAAACCGGGAGGGCAAAGTGTTGATCCATTGTCAGGGTGGAGACCGTGCATCACTCGGATACTCCGTACTCGCCAAACACGGTTTCAACAATATCTATAATTATTCACCCGGCATGAATGAGTGGGTGAAAGAAGGCTTGCCCGTGGTTACCGGAACGGATGTAACGGCATAGTGTAAACGAAATTATTGAACTTTTTTAAAAATCAACAATTAGATGTTAGAAATGTTAAAGCAACCCTGGCCATGGTATGTGGCAGGGGCAGGAATTGGATTGATTGTACCGGCCTTATTGCTGCTCGGTAACAAGCATTTTGGATTATCGGCAAACTTCAGGCATGTGTGTGCTTCCTGTTTTCCTTCCAATGTGAAATTTTTTAAGTATGAATGGAAAAAGGAAATCTGGAATTTTGTGTTTGTCATAGGTATTATTGGCGGAGCATTCATTGCTTATCACTTTCTGGCGGATCCCAATCCGGTAGTTGTACACCCCAATCTGGAGGAATCACTGAAAGGGTATGGCATTACCGATTATAGCAGCATGGTACCCAGGGATATTTTCTCCTGGGAACACTTGTTCACGCTGCGTGGGTTAATCATGCTGGTAGGAGGAGGATTCTTGGTGGGTTTTGGCTCACGCTATGCCGGCGGATGTACCTCAGGGCATTCCATCATGGGCCTTAGTAACCTGCAATGGCCGTCGCTCGTGGCCACCATGGCATTCATGATAGGCGGTATCCTGATGGCCAATTTTATTTTACCCTATATCCTAAATCTCTAAAATGAATCAACAGATGCATAGCAATCATATACATACAATGTCTCCTGAAACGATGCCTGCCATCGAATCCAATCAGGACCATGAAGTACGGTCGTTGGATACCATGTGTATCAATGAATCAGCACAAAAACATCCGGCTTGGTATAATGTCAAGTACTTGCTGGTGGGTTTGTGGTTTGGAATCGTTTTCGTAAAAGCAGAAGTGATATCCTGGTTCAGGGTGCAGGAAATGTTCCACTTTCAGAGTTTTCACATGTACGGGGTTATCGGAACAGCGGTGGTGGTAGCAGCGATTTCGGTATTTCTTATCAAGAAATTTAAAGTGAAAACCATTCACGGGGAACCCATCATTTTTCATCCGAAGCAATTCAACAAAGGACAGATATATGGTGGTCTGTTGTTCGGTTTAGGCTGGGCACTCACCGGAGCTTGTCCCGGACCGCTCTTCGCACAAATAGGAACAGGCGCATGGGTAGTAGGGGTGGTTATTCTGAGTGCTATCGCCGGTACATGGGTGTACGGTTTTTTCAGAGATCGATTGCCGCACTAACCCTGCACGTAAAATTGAAACATCCGGGCATAAATTTTTGAAAATTGAATGTTCGGGATGCAATCTTTTCCTACATTTGCATTCCCGTTTCAATGCCCAGATGGCGAAATTGGTAGACGCACCGTCTTCAGGTGGCGGCGCCGCGAGGTGTGCTGGTTCGAATCCAGTTCTGGGCACGACATTTTTCCCGGCTTTTGGCCGGGATTTTTTTTCAGTTTCAAACGGCAGATACAGGGAATGTTGTATGATATTCATAAAAACACCTTCCGTTATCTGACATATACTTAGCAAGGGACTTGCCGGCCAACAATGATTGAAATCCCATTTTTAAAACTGGTTTTTCAGAAATTGGACCCGCTTAATAAGCCGTTCTCATCCTTTAGCCTGAGCTACATTAAACCCAGGTAGTGCATCGTCCACTTACAAAATGGTGCATAAATTCTTTCGGATAATTAAAAAGTGTGTGTTGAAAAACAGCCTATTACCCTATCTTTGTACACTTCCAATCTATCCCCTCCGAAAGGCTTAATATTTAAATAACCTGTCGCTCATTTTTGAGTCGGACGAACATCCGAAATTGCAGGCACATCCAAACACAAACTAAAAACAATTCATTATGAAAGTTTCTACTCAAGTTCGTTTGCGAACGATGTTGGGAAAATTCACGCGTGTTGCTATGATCATAGCGCTAGTATCATGTGTGCAATTAGCTTTTGCTCAAACATCAGAACAAACATTTGGTTCCGGTACAGGTTCCTATTCAAATACGGGGGGGTCCACATCTTTCCTTCCAAATCCTACCTCAGGAACAACGTATGCAAGAGGTGGTGGAGGTGGAACAGCTCCTGTTGTATTAGCTAACACATCTAATCCTTTAAGTACATCAGGTTCTTATGTTAGGGCTGTAGCCTCTAGTTCAACTTCGGTAACTAAATTTTCTCCAGCTATAGGCTATACCGGCTCAACAGAGTTTTACACATCTTTTAAAGTGTTGTTTGGAAATTCTACCGGTGGTGCTACTGCAACTTCTGGTATTTGGACTTTTTATCAGGGAGCGGGAGCAACGTATGGCAATAACAACGATTTTGCAGGTGCCGATGTATTCGCAAGTGCAAGATTTACGTTTGGTGCAGGCGGAGCACTTAGTTTACAGTATCGTGCTGGGAGTAGTTGGGTAAACACAGGCTTAACCACTACAACATTTAGCTCAGCTACAGAGTACCATATCGAAATTGTTGGTAACAACAAATCAAGTGGAACAATTAATTATACCTACGCAGGCGACCCTCAATCTGTTGCTGTGAATACTTTTGATTTGTATATAAATGGTGAGTTAATTGGAAATAATCTTGCAAAAGCATTACTGGCAAATAACGCAAATGTTACTTCAACAACTTTTATTGGTTTAAGCAGTACAAGTAACGTTGCAAATATTTTTGTGGATGATGTAGTTATTTACAATACTGTACCTGCTTCTATTGGTGCTCCGGCAAATCCTCCGGTTGTTGATCAGGAGTTATACTTTGGAGCTGTAGGAACACCCGCATCTTTCCAAATCATTGCTTCTAACACACCAACTTCTTATGCCATCGCTTCAGGTACTTTACCACAGGGGTTAAGTTTGAATACCACTACGGGTGAAATCTCAGGAACTCCAGAAGAAGCAGGATATTTTGAATTGGATGTGAATGCAACCAACGGCGCGGGTACTGGTGCTGATGAAACCATTGCTATCAATGTAGATCCGGGCGACCAAAGCATTACTTTTGGAGCATTATCCAATGTTACTTTTGGGGATGCACCTTTCAATTTAACGGCCACAGCTTCGTCCGGATTACCTGTGAGTTATTCCAGTTCTAACACGCTGGTGGCACAGATTTCAGGCAATACCGTAACTATTGTGGGTGCAGGTTCTACTACCATTACCGCCTCACAAAATGGAGATGCCAACTGGAACCCTGCTTTGAATGTTCAGCAAAACCTAACGGTTGATAAAGCAGATCAAACCATCACTTTCGATCCATTGGCCGATGTACTGGATACGGATCCTGATTTTGATCTGACCGCTACCAGCACATCCGGCTTAACCATCACCTACAATAGTTCCAACCCGGCAGTAGCTACTATTTCCGGAAATACGGTATCCATCATAGGCGTGGGAACTACAACCATCACCGCTTCTCAGGCCGGTGATGATAATTACAATGCAGCTACGCCGGTTGATCAAACGCTAACGGTGAACAACGCCAGTCTGCAAAACCAAACCATCACATTCAACGCTTTATCGGATGCTACATATGGGGATGCTCCATTCAACCTGACTGCTACGGCTTCTTCAGGACTAACGGTAACATATACCAGCAGTGATGATAACGTAGCCTCTGTAAGTGGCAATACTGTAACCATCCATGGCGTGGGTAGTGTAACCATCACGGCTTCTCAGGCGGGGAACGGAACATATAACCCTGCACCAAATGTGGATCAATCGTTTGAAGTATTGCCTAAGAACCTCACAGTGAACGGATTGGTTGCGGAAGATAAAGACTACGATGGTACTGATGTCGCTACGCTGGATTTCTCCGGTGCTTCACTCGTAGGTGTGGTAGGTGGAGATGATGTAGATTTCAGTGGTACAGCGGTATTTGACAATGCCGATGCAGGAAATGATAAGGACGTTATTACATCCCTCACCTTATCCGGTGCAGATGCTGCCAATTACACACTCACTCAACCTACCTTAACTGCGAGCATCTTCCAGTTGAGTCAAACCATCACTTTTGATCCATTGGCACCCAAAACCACGGCAGATGTTCCGTTTGCACTAACCGCAACGGCATCCTCAGGCTTAACTGTTGAATACACCAGCTCTAATCCACTGGTGGCAACGGTTAGTGGAAATACGGTTACCATCGTAGGTTCCGGTTCAACTACTATCACTGCCTCACAGCCCGGTAATGCCAATATAAGTGCGGCTACACCTGTGGATCAGGAACTGACGGTAACAGCAGCTCCTTCAACAGTATTGTGGACATTCACCGGCCCGTCAGCAGCTCCTACAGGAGTTCCAACCGGAGTAACGGTTTCAAATCTGGATCGTGGAAATGTATTTGGATCTAGTCCTCAGGCATTATTGACCACTTCTTCAGCTTCTTCAGGTTATGCGGGTGTTTCCGGTACTGTGAATGCAGGTACGCCTTCAAGAACCGGTGCACTGGATGTAGACCTGAGTGCTTACTTTGAATTTACAGTTACACCCGACAACGGAAAGATAGCAACGTTGAGTGATTTGTCTTTCGGTACCCGTTCTACATCTACCGCTCCACAGGCATTCACTATTCGTAGCAGCAAAGACGGATTTACCAGTGATATCATGACAGGTACTATCAGCAATAACAGCACCTGGTCGTTGAAATCCGGTGGGTTTGCTACAACCAACGTGGCATACTCTAATCCGGTAACCTTCCGTATATATGGTCATAGTGGTACCGGTAATGCTTCTGAGAATACTACCAACTGGCGTATAGATGATTTGAGTTTTGAAATTTTAGTTGATAATATGCCGGTGTGCGCAACACCTGAAGCAGGAAACGCTACCAATAACGGTGCTGCTGCATTCTGTGTATCCGGTTCAACCAATCTCTCTATCGGTGGTTATACTAACCCCGATGAAATTGATGGAATTTCTATTCAATGGTACAGTTCAACGGATAATATTGACTTCCAACCCATCTTTGGTGCAAATAGTCCGGTACTCAATACCGGGGTGTTAAATACTACAACTTACTTCTATGCAGAAGTATCATGCAGTGTTTCTAACGAAACAGATATTTCTAATACCCTTACGGTAACGGTTAACCCATTACCGGTTGCGGAGATTACCGGTAACCTGACTTTCTGTACCAGCAGTAGCACTACGCTGACAGCTTCTACCGGTGATAGTTATCAGTGGTATGATATCAACGGATTAATGATTGGAGAAACCAACAATACCCTGGTGGTATCTGCTGCAGGTAGTTACTATGTGGAAGTAACCACAAACGGTTGCTCTGCAAATTCTAGTGTGGTGGATGTTTTAGAAAGTTCAATCCCCGCAGCTCCTGTAGTGAGCGGACCAACTAATGTGTGTCCATATCTCGATACCAACGAAGAAGTGGTTTATACTATTGATCCGGTGCCGGGTGCAACCAGCTACAACTGGACCGTACCTCCATCTGTTTCCATTGTATCAGGTCAGGGTACGAACACACTGACAGTTACCATTGGTATGAATCTGATGAACAGCGCTAACAAGCAAATTCGCGTTACTGCATCCAACAGTTGCGGAACCAGTCCTCTCACTATTTTCTACATGCTGGTTCAGTCGCCTCAAACGCCGACTCAGATTGACGGGCCTACCGATGCGTGTGATTTTATTGGATCACCTACTCCGGTTACCTATAGCATTCCACCGGTAACAGCGGCTACTTCATACTTATGGACAGTACCTACCGGGGTTACCATCGTGAATAATAACGGAACAAGCATTGATGTAACTTTTGATAATACATTCGTTACCGATGCTATCACCGTACGTGCGTTGAATAACTGTGGTGTGAGCAGTGCACGTTCTATTACAGTTTCTAAAGTGAACCCTTCGGCTCCGGGTTTAATTACCGGTCCGGCAAACGTATGTTTATTATTACCTACGCCTCAAAATCCTGCAGGTATTTCTGCAACCTATTCGGTAGGTTTGGTGGGCAACAATACCTATGTATGGTCAGTACCGGCAGGTGCAACCATTACCAACCAGGGTACTACATTGTCAACTTCATTCGTTGAAGTGTCATTTAGTGCAGCCTATACAACAGGTAACATAGAAGTGTATGCTGTAAATGGTTGTGGTAACAGTGCATCCCGTACGTTGAAACTGACAAGGTTGCGTCCTTCTGCACCAAGTGGAATTGACGTGTTTGAAGTGCAGACTTGTCCGGGTAGAATCGTTACGTACAGCCTCAGTGCAATGCCATCGAATGCGAACTATGTTCAATGGACTGTACCTTCCGGTGCAACTATTTTGAACGGTCAGGGAACATCGTCTATTACTGTTTCTTATGATGATGTTGCCATCGACGGTAATGTAACCGCTACCGGTATCAACGGTTGTCAAACCAGTTCTACACGTACACTGCGTGTGAAATTGAGTGCATGTGAAGCTCCGCCGCCACCAGCTCCGTTTGTAAACGATGGGGATGTGAAAGGAGTAATCGGTACTTCAGTAAAAGTATTGGATGCAACCATCTTCCCTAATCCTTCAACCGATGTGTTCCGTATGAAAGTGGATGCTTCCGGCAGTGAAAGGGTGCAGGTGAGTGTGTTCGATGTTACCGGTCGCCCATACACCAAACTGGTAGCTCAACCGGGCCAAACCATTACATTCGGTAATGAACTTAAACCGGGTGCCTACCTCGTGGAATTGGTACAGGGTTCAAACCGCAAAGTGGTTAAAGTGATTAAAAACTAATCGCTACCAATCTATATTCAAGCCGTCCCAAAAGGGACGGCTTTTTTTTTGAATTTAATTTTCGAAGTACATATGCCCAGTTGCTAAAAGGTATAAATGGTTACGTGTATTATTAATATGCCAGACACTAAAACATAGACGCATTGAGTAAAAAACAGAATGGTAAAAATCCTTTATATTAATTTATTGTGTTTCAGATAAGGAGTGAAGTTTGTATTATTACAATATCGTAATATTGCAATATAAATATGCTGAGTTCATCATGCTCCAATCAAATAAGTGTTTATGGGAAAATTTGAAAAATACCTTACAATTTGGGTTTTGCTTTGCATGGCAGGAGGTATTCTGTTAGGGTATATTGCCGGCGAAAAAATATCTGTCATAAGTACCTGGGAAATTGCAACGGTAAATATTCCGGTAGCCATTTTGGTCTGGTTAATGATTTTCCCCATGATGGTTCAAATCGATTTTTCCTCCATTAAAAATGTATCGAAAAACTGGAAAGGCTTAGGGCTCACTGTGTTCATGAACTGGATTGTGAAACCATTTACTATGGCCTTTTTTGCATGGGTATTCTTGGATAAGATTTTTGCAGCATATCTGGAACCGGAACTGGCAGAACAATATATTGCTGGTGCAATACTGCTGGGTGCCGCACCGTGCACAGCTATGGTTTTTGTATGGTCGTACCTTACACGTGGGGATGCGAATTATACCTTGGTTCAGGTTTCGGTGAACGATCTCATTCTACTGATTGCTTTTATACCGATTGTGAAATTTCTGTTGGGAATAACGGATATATCCATTCCATATAATGTCTTGTTTTCATCGGTAATGATATTTGTTGTAATTCCGCTTGCGGCCGGATATGTATGCCATAAAGTATTGATTCGGAATAAGGGGATAGAATGGTTTAAATACCGT
>JAHBTM010000064.1 GCA_019638635.1 Ferruginibacter sp.
CACCTTCACTGCCACCAGTCTGAGGAAAAAAATAGCCGGATGGGTGACGCACACTTTCTGAAATTTCCTTGGGGATTTTCGCTTCGCTCAAATCTTTTATTCTACTTTTGGAATTTCCTTTTATAGTTTCTTAAATTTCTACTTTTGGAATTTCCTTTTATAGTTTCTCAAATTTCTACTTAATAAATTTCCTTTTATAGTTTCCTTCAGTGTTTCTTACAGGGTTTCTTCAGTACTACTTTCTTAACTTTAATAATTGCTTTATAACTGTGCTTTTTTGGATAAGTCTCTGATAATAGTTATTTAGTTATCTAAGTTATCAAAAAATAAAGAAAGTAATATAGTAATATTTATAAGAAGGTAGGTTGGGGGGATTTGTAACGGTCTATTTGTAACTTTCATTAACTTGATCATTGGTTGTTCATGTTTGTGGGTCATTGATTGTCTGTGTAGTGGGTCATTGATGGGTTGGTCATTGGTTGTCTTCACTGGGGATTCTTCTTCATTGGTTTCTTCAGGGGTTCCTTGGTGATTATATTCATCATCATCATTGAATTAAAAATCCTGTATAATCACACAGGATTTTTATTTCCTAGTTTTCTCTGTAGTTTTTACTGGGGTTTCTACAGTCATTCATTTGTCATTTAACAAGAATCTTACAATTTTATTTCTTTTTGATCAAATATAGATTGGTTATAAAATGATATAAAGAATTGTTTAATATATGAGATTATAAAATGTCAGAAATTAAGGAGCTCAAAAAACAAGTAAAACAACAACAGAAATTAATTAATAAACTACTAGCTGAGAGGAAGAAAGAAGAATCTGATTCTGAGTCAGATTCAGAAGAAACATTTAATGATGATGATTTTCTATTTGCATCTGATAAATCTGATACATATAACATCAAAAAGATGGAAAAATTGTATAAAGATGATAGTACAAAAGGAAAGCAATATATTCGAAAGTACTTTGCTCCATTAAAAAACTCAACATCAATTTTAATGTTTGAGCCTAGTAAGAATGAATTTATTGTTATTGCACGAAAGGAAATTGAACATTATGTCGGTAGTTATCAACACACTACCAAAACTGATACTGGAAAAGAAATAGTCATATGGAGTCCAGTTCAATATATTACAAAAACTGTGACAACAAGATATCTTATGACAACAAATGTAAAAGAAAATAAAGTAGTATTTGAGGACAAGAAAACCAATTTGATATATATTAATACATTTAAAGGCTACATGCATACAGAATACAAAAGTTTTACATCCTACCCCACAAAAATTCAAAAGAGTGTGAATAAAATTTGGGAACATATTAAAATTGCATGGTGTTCACGAAATAAAGATCAATTTAATTATATTAAAAATTGCATCTGTAAATTCATTGCTGGACATAAATTAAATGTATGTTTGTACATAAAAGGGATTGAAGGTTTAGGTAAATCTATTATTATGGACTTTTTACGAAAGTTTGTTATTGGTGAACATAATTCATATGTGGTAACTGACCCATCATGTTTTTTACCAGATAGATTCAATAGTCAATTAATTGGCAAACTGTTGTTAATTCTTGAAGAAGTTCCAAGTGCAAGTTCAAACACTTGGACATGTTTGTATAATGCATTAAAAAATTGGATCACTGGTGACACAATCGAACATAAAAAGAAGTATTGTGATATCATGCAAATGATTAATGTTGCAACACTATTTCTTATTTCAAACAATAAAGCAATAAATATTGGAGAAAATGATAGAAGATATTTTATGCCTGATGTCTCTACTGAATTTGTCGGAAATGCAAAGTATTTTAATGATCTTTCATTTGCAATTGAAAATCCGAAAGTTGGAGAAGCATTCTTTTGGTATTGTCATGAACACTATGAAAAAAATAAAGACTTTAACGAATCTGATCCTAAAATATGACCTCAAACAAAAGCAAAAACAGAGATTATCAATGACAATTTGCACACACTGTATGTTTATATCAAAAAACAATACATTTTAAAGAACAAAGGGATTGACAAGATGAAACTTAACATTTTCCGAAAAAATTATTTAGTAGAACTACTAATTGACCAAAAACGAATAAGAAATGGACAAATTTATCAGTATAAGAAACATGATCAAATTTCTGCTAGGGAGATATCAAGAAAACTAAATGAAATTGGAATAAAAACATTTAAATCCACAGGAAACTACATTTACATAGATATTCCATATGAAGATCTGTATGACATTTTTAAGAAAAAACAATGGTTGGATGATGATGATGAGAAATCATCTGATACTGAGTATGATATTGATGATCTTGATGATAATATAATGCATTCTGATGATGAAAACATCATAATAACACAAAAAGAACTTCAACAACTTTTATCAGAAGAGATTGTAGAAATTTAATCATCTTCAATATACACATCATAAAATTTCTTGAAACAAATATCATTATCACAAATCCAAATTTCACCATAGTAATTATGCCTATGAGGAGAATAGATCCAACCTCTTAATATTCTTTTTCGGTATTTACCTTCATTGTTACAAAATTCACACTTCATTATAATATTTATATTAAGATATTATAATGGATGAAATTGATGATTATTATACCCATTATTTTTCTAGCAAAATCAAAAACAAAAAAGCTCTCAAGCAACATGAATTGTACAACCTGCTCCAAAGACCACCTAAAGAGACAAAAAAAGAACAAGCTCATTATAACTTTGCTTACACCCCAAATTACCACCATCAAATGGATCTCTTGTTTTTACCAGAGGATGATGGTTACAAATATTGTGTAGTGATAACTGATCTTGCTACTCGATTGTCTGATGCTGAACCACTAAAACAAAAATCATCAGAGGCAGTATTGACAGCAATAAAGAAAATTTATAATAGAAAGATCATATCAATGCCTGAATTTATTACAACAGATCCTGGTTCTGAATTCAAAGGTGTTGTGAAGAAATACTTTAAAGACAATAATGTAAATCAAAAATTCGGAAAAGCTGGAAGACATGTTCAGTTATCAGTTGTTGAGTCAACTAATCGCTTGTTGGCACGGATGTTGTTTGGTAGGATGCATGCCCAGGAAATCCTAACTGGAGAAACATCAAGAGAATGGGTTGCCGATTTACCTAAGGCAATAGCTGCTTTAAATAAACATAGAAAACAAAAGCCAAAAAAACCCAAAAATTCACTTCCAATTTGCTCTGGTGCTGATTGTGAATTATTAGAACTTGGATCACGCGTGAGGGTTAAATTAGACAACCCTATTGATTATGTTACAGATAAAAAATTGCATGGTAGATTCAGAGCTACAGACATTAAGTGGAATCCAGAGATACGGACTATTGAAAATTATATGTTCCTTCCTAACCAACCACCCCTATATATGCTCAATGATCCAAAAAAAGAACATGGACTTGATACAGCTGCTGCCTATACCAAAAAACAGTTGATGTTGGTTAATCCAAATGAGCAACCACCACCTGTATCAGTAATTCGTGGAAAACCAGCACTTTATAAAGCAGAAAAGCTCATCAAAAAGAAAAAATCAGGTAATAAAATAATGTATCTTGTGAAGTGGTATGGATATCCAGAATCTGAATCAACATGGGAACCTAGAACCACTTTGATACAAGATATACCAAAATTAGTAGCAGATTATGAAAGATTGCACAAAAAATAATAATTGTATTATTTTTTATGTTTTCTCTTATTATTATTTGTTTTACTGCCCCCATTCTTCTTAACTGGAATCTTCTTTTGCTGTAATTGTCGCTTAATCTTTGGTTTCACAACAGGCATCTCTTCAACTTCATCATCATCATCATCATCATTCTCATCAGGCTCACTAGAATAAGAAACTTCAAATTCTTCTTCAACTTCTTCTTTTTCAGTATCAAATATCAATGCCTTTTGTATTTTTAGATTGTCATGAAACTTCATTTTCTCATTCATTAATCTATCCCGCAGCTCCCGAATCTTCTTTTCACTAAAGACCCTGTATTGTAATTCAGTTTGTAATTCTTTGGAAATATAATTTAGCTGTTCAAGTGTGCAGCTATGCAACAATTGTTCTACCTGATCTTCAAAACTAACCTCAATATTAGATGTCTCTTGTTGTTGATCTGTCATGACCCACGTTCTATATATTATACAGCATATTTTTTATACTTTCTAAACATCCACATTTTCATTAGACTCAAAAACACAACACTCACTTAAACCTATATTACATGAAAAAGAAGCATCACTCAACCACTGTAAAACTCCCATAATTATGGAACCAATCAATGACACTATCGCAATCGACAAACTTACCGGCTCGACCATTTATACTAATAGAGAAGATAATAAATGAATTAGATTTTATTTATCCCAATAAATATTCATTAAAGCCTCAAACGGTTTATCAGAAGGTTTATCAGCAAGATCATCATCAAAAGGGACACATAACCATAGAGATCCAGAACACTCAATAAGTTTGATCGTTTTATCCCGCTTTGCTAATTTTTTAGCAAATGACGCAAATTCAGGTTTGTTCTTGAACAAAATGTACATATGCGGTCCTTGTTCTTTTTTTTCACGATTAATTTCTATGACTTCTGAGTTGATTTTGTTAAGTGAATTGTAATTGTATGAAATCTCAAGAAGATCAAGAACCAATAGTGTTTGGTCATTTGTGAAATACGTCTAGTGAATGAGCAGAATAAACAATTTCATACCTCTTTGAAATTCTTTAGTTTATTTCCTTTTTCATTTTCTTGGGGAGAAACAGTGAACTGTTCGAATTTATTCACTAATGATCCTACATCAGTGGAAGGAGAAGCAGGAGATGTCCACGCTTTAGATAATTTTTCTATTGTGTCGTTTTTTGCGTCCATTACAAATTTCAAATCTATGTCTCGCCGATACAACACAGTACAAAAAGCAGGAAATATATGAGAAATCTCGCGAATTTCATTCTTGTGTTTAAACACTATCGGACTAGAGAAATCTCGCGAATTTCATTCTTGTGTTTAAACACTATCGGACTATCGGAACAAGTACAAAATGACATCCCTAAACAGTATTCAAGAACAATTAAAAAAACTTGGACAAAATGCGAACAATGTTGATTTTATCAAAAATCTTTCGGAAAACAATGTGGATCTTGTGCGAAAATTGTTGGAACTTGACATTCCTGTGATACACCGTGAGAAGAGTGAGCCAAAAAAAAAGAAAAAAATAACATACAAAGATATTGAAGATGGAAAAACTGTGAGTAATGATTTTCAAACCTTTTATAGAGATGCAGTAACCACCCCGTATGTTTTTCTTAAACTTAAAGTAACCACCAGGATTGAACTGTACCTACGGCGTGTGAATTCTGGTGCAGCCAAATTTGAACTTGATTTAGAAAAAGATAAAATCCCACCATGGGAAGTAGAGAAACAAATTATTAATACATTGAATCCAATCTCTAAACTTGAAGATATTTCTGCTGATGGAATTTTTGTCAACAAAATGAATGAGATTCATCACCAGCTGGTAATTTGTCGATTGATATCTGAAGATCGTAATCGATTAGCACTAAGTGGACACATCCGAGAAGGTGCAGTCCTTTCAGGTCTTCACGAGAGTATTGTTGAAAGAAGAATTTTAAGTTGGGAAGGCCTTACACAGGCATTAAAAATTGATACTACTTACAGTGCTAAACTTCGGGATGTATATCGCTTAGTAAAGAAGTAAGTAATTAATGAATAAGTTAATATTTAAAATCTAAATAGGTATAACCTTCTCCTTTATTCAGGTTGTAATATAACTCTTCTTATACGTTGGAGATTTTACTTGGAGCAATTTCTTAAACAAAATCCTCAACAAGCACTTTTACTCACTGGAACACAAACAACTTTTCGATTTAACGTTAATGAGTATACATTTAGTGCACAAAATATGGAAGAAAGGGTACACGCTGAAAACAATAGAAAAAAAAACAAAGAAAATGAAGAAGGGGAAATGAATGTAGAAGAATCACATATTTGAGTCATGTCTCAACATGTTTGAAAATAAATTATGCCAGTTAGTGAGTTTTATTTATCACAATCACGGTACAATACATCGTCTTTCAATTCTTCCAATTTTTTCTTTGTTATTTTATAATCTTTACCTTGCCAAAAACTCTTTCCATAATTCCAAAATAATTCTTCACCAGGTCTAATCTCCCGGGTCGCCACCATTTTTGCTTTTCCTTTTTCATTTTTAACCTTGCAGTTGATGGAGAAAACACCATGCACATAATGATTCGCATATTTACCAATAGATGGCGAATTTTTGGCATCAACTACTCTTCCACTACCAATATACCTACAAGCTAAGTATGTAATAGCAAAAACTATACTTACCATATATATTCGCTACTCATATCTCTCTCATCAGCCCACATCTTCTTTCCCCAATAATTTAAAATAAAGTCATTTTTTTTGTATTCGCGAGTTGTAAATAAACCTTTTTGACGAGTGATGTTATTTTTAAAAATTGGTAAATGAGTTGGAAGGACTAATGGGTGTCCTTTATTTATTGCTGAGTAACATATCGAACATATATGTATGTTTGAATGTTCACGAACTCCGAGTCCAATGTGTTTCGCTTTGTCGTAAAATAAAACCGGATTCTTCTTTTGCTTTAGACAAACGCGACATTTGATAGTTGAGTGAGATGGCATCTTCTCGCACAAAAAATCTCAGCTCAGACAAATTTCTAATCAAGTTTGAAACCGTATTTTTAATCGTTATTACCTATTGATTACAAATAAAAAAAATCAACCGGATCTGCACCAGCGGAGCTGAGAAATTTGATCGAATGTCATATTTAAAAAATATATAGTAAAGTTTTTTAATTTGGTTGTAAAATGGCTTAAAGAAATAATTCTTACCTATAATTAATAACAAAATGACCTCTATAAATAACAACAATATAACAATGAAAAACAACTACTTAGATGAAATGAACACAATAACTGGAATGACTCAGGAATTTATTGTAAAATTGATTGCAGATCTAGAAAGAAAAAATCAATTGATCGCACAACAACAAGAAGATCTTGATGCTACAAAAAAATGTCTTGCAAAACAAGAACAAATTGTTGCAGAATGGAAATGCCTCCAGGATGAACGTGAAACCCTCATGGACAAGAAAAATAAAGAAATAATTGAATTGACCAAGAAACTCCATGAAAAAGAAAATGAAATCTATGAAATAAAGTATGGTAATTGTGACTTGTTAGAAGATTTATCCATTGTTGATGATGAATTTGATCCACATAATGAGGCTACTTATCCGGTGGAAGACAAAAATCAATTGATTTTTTCTAACCGACTGGGAAAGATGCAAGTTGCATCTTTGCCCTTTCCGGATAATGATGAAGTAATTGAAGAAACCCTTGAAGAAGCTCTACAAGAAGAGCCAATTGATAGTAATATTGAAGACTTGTCTGATGAGGAACTTGGTGAAAAAATTGACAATTGTAACCAACAAATTACCCTGTATGAAAGGGCAATCTTGAAAAATCCAAAAGAAATACATAATCCTATAAGTATTGATATTAAGCTGTTTGAATTGTACAAAAAATGGAAGCAGGACTACAATAGAGTCCTCACTGATAGACAGCTTGAGAAACTTAAGAAAATGAAACCCAAGGAAGAGTTAAAGAAAATGAAACCCAAGGAAAAGTTAAAGAAAAAGCAACCTAAACCTAATTATAAGAATCATGCTCTTATTAAAAAAGTAGTACTTAATACTGAAGAGAAATCATGGCAACTTCCAGATGACCTGTATCAGTAAAGATGCAAATAGCATCTTTCTGAACAGTTAGAAAAAATCAGTCTGATTTTTGTCTCAACTGTATGAGTAAGTGTATTGTTTCAACCAATAATATTCCATTTTTCCAGAATGTATTGTATTGTTTTTTCAATAATAAATAGATCCTTGTTGAGGCTGTTTGTCTTCGAGATCTAGGTATTTTCCCATGTAGTAGGCTGAAGACTCCATGGTTGGCTTTTTTCAATGATTGCTTTATTGAATGCTGTGGTGTTATAAAGTGATATAAAGATTAAATACATAGTTCTAAATAATGACAGAACTAGAGCCAAAGAAAAATACTTTCAAGTGGTATTATGTTAATGACCCCAAATTTCGTAAAAGACACTTACAATATGTTTCAGAAAAAGTGGAATGTTTATGTGGTAAAATGGTGGCTAGATCTCATATGTCGAGGCACAAGAAGACTGCTCAACACAAAAAGTTGTCCAATGAAAAGGATGAAGTTGCCAAATTAAAGAAGGAAATCAAGAAACTAAAAAAGAAATTATCTAAAAATGGCTTATAAAATGGCTTAAAGAAATAATTCTATTATATATAATATAATAGAATTAATTCAAATGCCAAAGATCACAAAGTATGAAACATTGATCATAAAAAAGGGTAAACCATTAACAATCATTGAGATAGTAGATAAAAAACATGGTATTACCATAGACAAGATCAAAGAAACATTTACTACACATATTCAAAAACGAAAAGAAAAAGGTTGGGAAGGAAATATTGGATTACTTGTATATTTTCCATCTAAGGATGGATCAGGTGAATACCCGAGATACCTAACAAAGTTAATGAACATTGATCAGGCAGAGCATGACCTTGATGTCGGATTTTCAGAATACTTTGGCCATGATGAGTTACTATTTCCTGAAAAATTCACCAGGTTTGAAATACAGGAATTACAAGGTGAGCCAGATGATTACCTTCAATTTGATGATGAAGAAGGAGGCAAAGATGCTTATAATGACTGTTTCTATAATTGTCTCAACTCAGTGATACCAGATGAATTGACAAAAGCTTATCCAACACCAGAGTCATTAAAAGATTATCTAAAGATTGGAAGATGTCACTATATTAAGATATCACATATTCCTCAGATAGAATCACAGTTGAAGAATACAAGAATTAATGTTCTTAATGATGAACATACAGATACTGATGTTTATTTGTATAGATCTGAAAAAGAAGCTGTAAAAACTGTAACTTTACGATTGGATGATAAACATTACTTTGTTGATAATAAAAAACTCAATAACTGTAAAGGAGTCAGTGAAAAAGGTGAGAAACCTATTATTGTATATCAATATCTTGATGAAAAAGGAGATCCTGATAAGACAAAAACTGAACCAGTTTTTTCTAACAGGTTGGGAAAGATGCAAGTTGCATCTTTGCCCTGTCCTGATAATGTTGAATTCTATGATGGCAAAACACTGCATAAAATGCCAAAAACAAAGTTTGAAATAGTACTTCGACATCAGAAATATGATGGTAAGTACATTTGTGTTAAATATGAGAGAAAATACAAATCCTTGGATGAACAATGGTATGTACATGTAACTGAAGCAAAGTTATTAAAAGCATTCACTAATGGGAAATACAATTTATTCAAATGTAGTACATTAAATAAAGCAATTATGTCAAGATTTATGGAAATAAATAAAACTCTAATTCCAGATGCAATTACATATAAAGAGGGCGAATGGTTATCTGATTGTCATTTATCTGGGCTTATTTGGTGTCAAAAAGGTTACAAGGGACCAGGATACAAGTATGATATCAATTCGTATTATGGCTACATTATGCAATCATCCCATTTTGAGTTTCCAATTCGAGCAGGTACATTTAAAACATTAACAAGTGAAGAATTTAATGATTTAAAGTATCTTCCTTTTGGTATTTATCGAGTAAAAGTCCATAATTATGATAATCAGTTGTTTGCAATGAAAAAGAAACTAGTTCACTGGGATCTTCAACAAGCAAAGAAACTGGGATACAAAATTGAATTAATTTGTGATGGGGAACCAAATTTCCTTGACTATTCAGGACCAGGCAAACGAGCAAATGGTGTAGTTTTTAGAAAGATCATACAAGAACTTTATGATGTTAAAAGAGTGTTTGGTAAATTCAAAGTGATCAAAAAACTGATGAACCTTTTGTGGGGCACTCTATGTGAAAGAAATAAAATAAAAAAATATGTTGATGTCAATGAACAATATGAAATACCTGAAAATCTCAAATTAACACATCCAGTTAGAAAATTTGGAAATAAATACCGAGTACCATTAGAAGATACAGTTAATCAGTTTAATACAGGTTTTGCAAGACTGGGTCCATTTCTTGCTTCAAAATGTAGATGCATTATGTCAAACATAATTCTACCTCATAAAGATAAGATAGTGAGAGTTTACATTGATGGTATTATAAGTAAAGTACCATTAGAGTTTAACAGGACCTCCAATAACCGAATTGATGACCTTGGCCAGGGGGATGGACTTGGGGACATCCGGTTAGATGGATTTTACCCATATCTTGAAATTAATAAATCAGGCAGAGTTATTGGGAGGAATATTTTTGATGTTAAGGTTAAAGATGATAATGATTAATTAATATTATTAATTATTCATTATTGCATGGTATCATTAATTCATTAAAGTTTTTTCTGTAGCGTAAACACAATTCCTTTGCTTTTTCATCAATCATAAAGAAATTGAATGGTTCATTGGTTGCTTCTTTGAATAATTCAACAAACTCATCATATGAAATTTGTGTGGCATAGGTTTTTGCTAATTCTTTTATTTCTCTATTATTTGTGGGAAACATTAACACATGGCTTGCATTTTTACGAATGTTTTTAGGAACAGCAAATAAATTTTGGGTTTGATATATTACTGAAGCATTTCTTTTTCTCCCCCTAATGAAAATATGTTCTACCTTTTCCTGATTTTTATCTACAACAAAATCATCGAACAATATTAAATTTTGTTTTTCCTTATCAAGATCTTCTAATTTAACCACATCATCTGGATTTGTGGAAAATTCGTATATCCTTTCATCACTACCCCCATTGAGTTCATTAAATTGATTCTGTAATGACTCAAGAAATGCCAATAAAAATTGGTATTTGTCTTCTGTTTCATCTTTAATGTAAATATATATCTTATCCCATACAAGTTGTTTAAGAATCATATTTAAAACAACATTAGTTTTTCCAAGAGATGACGATCCTGTTATAAGTGCTCGGAATGGCCACTGTGGGACTGTTGGATCATCTTTATTGCGATATTCTTTTTTTCCAAGAAATTTTTCTATTAAAGGGTCCATATTTTCAATATCAGTCAGAGAGCTATCCTGATTCATTGTAGTTATATTAATAACTGAGATTTTTAGTTTTGACAATATTTTCCCTACAACACATTCATTGTGTGCCCATTTCAGTCTCAATTGTCATCGCCTTATTCAAAATCTATGGAAATTTTTTTTCTAATTATCTAGTATAGTTAAATGTCACGATTCAAAAAAGTAAGAAATCACGAAGAGCTGAATGCTCTCATAGACACAATAACAAAAAATAAAAAGATACTAAAAAACAGAGTAGATGAAGAAGTATTTGGTAAGGAAACTGCAAAACAGGAAACAGCCAAAACACAAGCTCCTGTTGTAGCTGAATTACAAAACGTTATTAAAAAAATTGATACTGTATTACAACCAGCAATTACTAATGCAATAACTGATACAAGTCAACAAACACAAAATATTTTAAATCAACTCCTAACCACAATTAATAACAATACTACTCTATTTAAAAAAATTCGCCGATCTGTTATCCACTATGGTAATCAAATAGGTAACGAGATCATTGATTCAAACACTGCATTAAAAAATGAAATAACTGTGTTATCACAACAATTGGGATATGATGGCAACACCACTACATTAGCTGCATCGATTGGAGCAATAGCAGATATGCTCAATACATCACCAGATAATGTAATTTCATTAATGAAACAAAATATAACAACAAGTCAACAAATAATTACAGCTATTGGAGGTTTAAAAGCTTCTGCTGGACCTTCTATAATTCCATCATCTCAACAACAACCTCCATCAAGTGGATCAACTCCAGTAAGTACATCTCAAATATTGAACCAAATTAATCAATTGCAGCCAGTCCCAGTTATAACAACCACAACAAACACAACAAACACAAAAACTTTAACAACTACTACAACAACAGGGCCAGCTGTTACCCCTACTGGAGTTGATGCAAATGCTCCTACAACATCCACTTCAACTGCTACACAAGTTGATGTGGATGAACAGGCAATAAGGGCAGAGGAACAACTACAAAAAATAAA
>JAHBTM010000065.1 GCA_019638635.1 Ferruginibacter sp.
GATTAAGGGCTGCCAGTCACGGGTATGGTTACACGCAGATTTCTCGGAGGGCATTTTAAAATTTACGGCCGACAGCGACGCATTGATTACTAAAGGTTTGGTAGCCCTGATGATTCGGGTGTTGAGTGGCCATACCCCTAAATCAATTGCTGAGGCAGATATATATTTCATTGAACGCATCGGACTTCAAAATCATTTATCGCCTACCCGCGCCAACGGATTGTTATCGATGTTGAAACAAATGAAATTGTATGCGGTAGCTATTGAAGCTAAAAACAGTTTGTAATGGAATTATCACTGAGAGATAAAGTAGAAGCAGCCTTACATGAAGTGTACGATCCTGAAATCCCTGTAAACATCTGGGAACTGGGGCTGGTATATGAATTGAAAATTGACGGCAACGTGGTTTGGATTACTATGACGCTGACCGCCCCTGCGTGTCCGGTAGCCGGCGACATCATCCGGGATGTACAGGACAAAGTGAATAAAATTGAGGAGGTGGAAGAAGTGCATGTACAACTCACCTTTGATCCGCCATGGACGAAGGATATGATGAGCGAAGAAGCTCGGTTAGAGCTCGGTTTTATGTAAGGCATCATAAAATCTTTCCCGAACGAGCATTGCTTCACACTTACCACCACCCACTGAATTATCTACTATAAGAAATGGTGTAAATTTCTTTATTTGCAATGGTTTCCTGTATTATTTCATACCTATTAATTCCTTTAACTTCATTGAATGAAATTTACATTCCTTGAAATCATTGATATCCTGGGCGTGATGGCATTCAGTATTTCCGGAGTATTTGCAGCAATGGAAAAGCGCCTCGATATTTTTGGTGTGTTCATTATCGCCTTTGTAACCGCAATGGGTGGAGGAACATTGCGCGACCTGATTTTAGGTAATACGCCTCTGTTTTGGCTGACCGACAAAACCTTTGGCTGGTTGGTTTTTTCAAGCGCCTTGATGGCCATCTTCTTTAGGAAGTACTTAAGAAACTTCAGGAAAACCTTACTCCTGTTCGATTCGCTGGGGCTTGGCCTGTTCACCATTGCCGGTATGCAAATAGCCATGCGATACGGGTTAAGCGCTACAGCCTGCATTGCTTTGGGCACCATTACCGGTTGTTTTGGAGGAATATTAAGAGACATTACCCTCAATAAAATTCCCATCATTTTTGAAAAGGAGATTTATGCCTCTGCCTGTATTGTGGGCGGAGTGGTTTACCTGTTGTTGCTCAAAACCACACTCATTCGCGAAGTAGCCGATGTAATCAGTATTTGTGTAGTAACCTGCATCCGGTTGCTGGCGGTACGTTTCGATGTGCGGCTCCCTTCACTTTACCGCAGTCAGTAATCGTTTTCGTATCTTTAACTCACTAAACAGATTTATCATGGAAATGCAGCATACTCCATTGCCCAATCCGGAAGACTCATCATCCCGCATTCCGGCCGATCCGGATGATCATATACATGCAGAATCTTCCGATGCACCTTCACTGGATCCGGATGATTTGGTTCGTGCCTTTCCACCTGAATCCGAATTAAAAGGATTGGAAGACCCAGACGATCTGATGCATCCACCCACAGAACCGGATCCCGATGAAAAACGCTGATGCTTTTCATTACAATTGCGTGAAGGATGGGTTGTGGCATGGCTTTTGCCTGCTCTGGAAATATGCATAAATTCATTTTTCTATTTCTGATACTTTGCGCTTTAGGTTGCAAAAACACGTCTTCACTGAAAGAAGATACGACCATCACTCCACGGGATATTTCCATTACTGCTCAGGAGGCCTACAATGATTTGTTCCTCGACAGTACAGACATGGAACAATTTCTGGCACAACATCAGTTGAACGATACCCTCTCCCGACGATTAAGAAGTTTTTACAACGCCCGTAATTATCAGTACGCCTGGTTCAACTCATCCGGCTTAACTGAGCAGGGGAAAGGATTTTGGAACCTGCAGGAATATATCCATGCCCATACACCCGATACAGTACGTATAACGGCTGACTTGATTAAAACCATGGACCGGTTTTATACTGATGCTACATTATCCATACAGGCAAAGAGTGCGTCAGTAAAAAATACGGAGTTGTACCTCTCCCTGTTGCTGATGGAATATGCAATGCATCATATCGAAGAAGGATATATCCGACGAGAAGCCATTGAATCCTTTATTCCTAAAAGAAAAGAAAACGTACTGATACTGGCAAAATCATTTATTGATGCACATCATGCCAAAGGAAAACAGTACAGCGATGTGAACCCCGCCTTTGCACGGTTAATGCCCTATGTGGAAAAATACCACTCCATCTCAACCGGGGGTGGCTGGCCCGAAGTAACCGGAAAACCCACTGATTTTTCTCCCGGAAATTCGAATCCGCATATACAAGCTTTGATACAACGGTTACGAATAGACGAATATATTTCCGGTACAGATTCTATAACAACCTTGAATACAGAAGTGCAGGATGCGATTAAAAAATTTGAATCGGCCCACGGGTTAACACCCACCGGAAAAGTGTCAGCATCTTTACTGCAGGTTTTGAATGTGCCGGCGGATGTACGTTTAAAACAGTTGCTCATCAACCTCGACCGAATGCAATGGATGATTCAGCAGCCGGCGGGGAAGTTGTTAATAGTGAATATTCCTGAATTTGTTTTACATGTAAAAGATGGAGATGAGGAAGTGTTTCAGATGGATGTGGTAGTGGGAAAAGAAGCCCACCATACAACCCTCTTTACCGGCGATTTGAATCAGGTGGTTTTCAGTCCGTATTGGAACATCCCTCCCGGTATTCTACAGAACGAGATTCTTCCGGCAATGGAAAAAGATAAAAACTATCTGGCGGAGAAGAATATGGAAATAGTTAGTAATGAAGGAAGCATACCGGTCATCCGACAATTGCCCGGCCCATCAAATGCCTTGGGTAAAGTAAAATTTTTGTTCCCCAACAAGTTCAATATTTATTTTCACGACACACCTGCAAAAGATTTATTTAAAAAAGACCTGAGAGCCTTCAGTCATGGGTGCATTCGCCTGTCGGATCCCGCCAAACTGGCTGCCTGGCTGCTGAAAGAAGAGGCCGGATGGGATGCAAAAAACATTACGGAGGCTATGAACAAAGGCACTGAACAAACTGTAGTGCTGAAGGAAAAAGTGCCGGTATGCATTACGTACTATACCGCATGGGTAGACGAAAATAATGTGCTCCGGTTTGCCCCCGACATTTACAAACACGATGAGGTAATGATGAAACGCCGCTTTCTTTAGCCAGCTTCTGCGAGTTTAATGCCGGTTTTTTCAAGCGTAATTTTTCTATCCTTATACAATTTACCCACAGCCATTTTGAAGGTCTTCTTACTCATACCAAAAAAATCATAAATGGCTTCAGGGTCTGATTTATCATAATAGGGGAGATACCCATCATGAGCACGCAACAACTCTAAAATTTTTTCAGATTCCGGATCGGTACGCTCGTAACCACGGGTGCCAACCGCCACATCTATCAGGAATGTATCTCCTGTTTTATTGGGCCTGATTTTTTTTATAAAACCGGTGAAGCGGTCTCCGGCAGTAATGTTCCGGTATATATCACTAAAATGCAATACACCGGTGTGCAGTTGATTGATGATTACCAAATATCCAATATCGGTTCGGCGGTACACCAACAAGGATACCGCATCGTTTTCTTTTACGGTCAGGTCATTATTTTGTAGAAAAGTTTCAATTTTTTCAGTAGCAGCTACACGGCCGGTTTGTTCATCCAGATAAATTTTTACAAAATATTCTCCCTTGGGTAGCATATTGCTGATTTGCTGAGATTTGGGTACAAACAAATCTTTCATTAATCCCCAGTCCATAAATGCACCCTGAGGTGTTACAGACGTTACCTGCAATTTTACTATATCTCCCACCACACCCATAGGCTTTTGAGTGGTAGCAATGATCCTGCCTTCACTGTCGTGATAAATAAACACATGAACAGTATCGCCCACACGCACATTTTCAGGAACAAAGCGTTTGGGCAAAAGAATGCCTTCTTTCCCATCCTCCAGATACACCCCGTTTTCTGTAACACGGGCTACGCTTAAATCATAAAATTGTCCGGCAGTAATCATAATTGTAAAAATAGGCTTAATTCAGATAGGCGCACCGCCAGACGCCAGAGCCGGCATGAGAAGTAGTTTTACCGTATCTTTGAAAAAACAGCATCATTGGATTTTCACTCATTCGGGTTTCACGAAAGCCTCTTAGAAGGCATTGAAACAGCCGGTTACAAAACACCAACACCTGTACAGTCTCAGGTAATTCCCGCCATACTGGAAGGTAAAGACATCATCGCTTCAGCTCAAACAGGCACGGGGAAAACAGCGGCTTTCTTACTGCCCTTATTGCATAAGTTTCTTACCGAGCCTCACGACCATCACACCATCAATGCCCTGATTATTGTGCCCACACGGGAACTGGCAATACAAATCGAACAAAATCTCGAGGGCTTGTCATATTACACCAACGTCAGCTCTATTGCTGTTTACGGAGGGGGAGATGGAAATGCTTTTATTCAGGAGAAGAAGGCACTGAGCATGGGAGCAGACATTGTTATTTGTACGCCGGGTAAAATGATGTCACATCTTAAGATGGGATATGTAAAACTCGACGGACTCAAATATCTGGTGCTCGATGAAGCCGATCGTATGTTGGATATGGGTTTTTACGACGATATCCGCTTTATTATCAATCACCTGCCTAAACAAAAGCAAAATCTATTGTTCTCCGCTACGATGCCTCCACGTATCAGGCAACTGGCCAAGGAAATTTTGCACAATCCAATCGAAGTAAACATCTCCGTTTCCAAACCCAACGAAAAAATTGTGCAGGAAGCGTTTGTGGTGTACGATGCTCAGAAAATACCACTGGTGCTGCACCTGTTGCAGGCGCGTACCTTTCAATCAGTGTTGATTTTTTGCAGCAGTAAAATGAGTGTGAAGCAACTTACGCGTGAAATTAAACGACGTGGTGTGCATGCCGGCGAAATCCACAGCGATTTGGAACAGGAACAACGTGAAGAAGTATTATCTCAATTCAGAAGCAACCGGCTGCCGGTTCTGATTGCTACCGATATCCTCAGCCGGGGTATTGATATCGACAATATCGGACTCGTTATCAATTTTGATGTGCCGCACGATGGTGAGGATTATGTACACCGCATCGGACGAACAGCGAGGGCTGCTGCTGACGGTACCGCCTATACGCTGATTGCACCCCACGAACAACGCAAATTTGCATCCATTGAAAAGTTGATAGGTAAAGAAATTCCAAAAGGGATTGTGCCCGCAGCGCTGGGTGAAACGCCATTGTACCAGCCGTTAGTCAGAACGCAGGGAGGAAATCGTGGAAGAAACTCCAGAAGTTTTCATTCAAATAAAAGCTCAACCGGGGGAAGACCACAACGCTCCGGCAGGCTCCAAGGGGGGAAAGAGGGGCATACCCCGAAATCTTAGGTTCACTTAAAATATATTTGCAGGAAATCTTTCAACTATTTCCGGCCAGTCACCCATATTATTACAGCCCATTCATTTGCTTCCGGGAGTGGGAAATCAAAGGGGCGACTTGTTGCTTAAGGAGTTGAACATTTCTACCTTCGGTGATTTGTTGGAGCACTACCCGTTACGGCATATTAACCGAACACAGATTAACACAATTCGCTCGCTCAACCTATCCATGGAGTATGCACAGGTTTCAGGGGTGTTACTCAGCATGGATATAGTAGGTTCAGGCAGGGCCAAAAGATTGGTCGCTATGTTGAGAGATCAATCCGGCTTGTTGGAACTGGTATGGTTTCAGGGGATTCAGTGGGTGCAGAAAGCATTGAAACCGGGTGTGCAATACCTCTGTTTCGGAAAGGTGGGCTTTTTTAACGGTAAACCCCAAATGGCCCATCCCGATATGGAAATGGTGATACCGGGTAAAACCTCAGTAAAAAATTATCTTGAACCAATCTATCCCTCCACAGAAAAATTGAAAGCCCGTGGGATTACATCCAAATTAATCTCCTCCTGGGTGATGTTGATTCTTCAAAAATTACAGCATCCCGATTTTCCGGAAAACCTGCCCGATGTAATCCTTCAGAAATATAAACTGTTCCCGCGTCTTGATGCCATTCGCTGTATCCATTTTCCGGTCAATGAACAGCAGTTTCATCAGGCGGTACGCCGTTTAAAGTTTGAAGAACTCTTTTGGGCGCAACTGCGCATCCGGCTGGTGAGAATTACTCGCAAAAAAAATGCAAAGGGTTGGGTGTTTGATAAAGTGGGCGAGGCTTTTAATACCTTCTACGAAAAACACCTTCCGTTTAGTTTAACCAATGCACAAAAGAGAGTCATTCGCGAAATCAGAAATGATACCGCTTCGGGCATTCAGATGAATCGTTTATTACAGGGCGATGTAGGTAGTGGCAAAACCATAGTGGCATTACTCTGTATGCTCATTGCCGCCGATAATGGTTTTCAAAGTGTGATGATGGCACCTACAGAAGTGCTGGCACAACAACATTTTCAAACGCTTCGCGCGTTGTTGAAAGATATGGATGTAGAAGTGAGGTTGCTTACCGGGTCAACACCTGCACGTGAACGAAAGGAAATTTTAGCAGGTTGCGCAGAAGGAACAATTACCTTACTGGTAGGCACACACGCAGTTATTGAAGATAAAGTTCAGTTTCATAACCTGGGGTTTGCTGTAGTAGATGAACAACATAAATTCGGTGTGGCTCAACGGGCGAGATTGTGGGGCAAGAACACCATGCCACCCCACGTGTTGATTATGACGGCAACGCCCATCCCCCGAACCCTTGCACTCACAGCTTACGGTGATTTGGATTACAGCGTGATGGATGAATTGCCACCGGGCAGGCTGGAAATTAAAACGATGGTCAGGAATGAATCGGCACGCCCTTCGGTCATGCAGTTTGTGAGAAGTGAACTGGACGCAGGGCGGCAAGCCTATTTTATTTATCCGCTGATTGAAGAAAGCAGTAAGCTGGAGTATGAAAACCTAATGAAAGGCTATGAAGAAGTGAAAGCATTTTTTCCAGAACCGGCCTATTGGGTCAGTATGGTGCACGGAAAGCAAACAGCCGCGGAGAAAGAAACAAACATGCAAAGATTTGTTAGCGGCGATACACAAATTATGGTAGGTACCACAGTTATTGAAGTTGGAGTGAATGTACCGAATGCAACGGTAATGGTGATTGAAAGTGCCGAGAAGTTTGGCCTGTCACAGTTGCACCAGTTGCGCGGGCGCGTAGGCCGTGGCGCAGAAGCCAGTTATTGCATCCTCCTAACTGGGAATAAATTATCGAATGATGCACGGGAAAGACTTCAGATTATGGTGCAAACAAATGATGGTTTTAAGATTGCGGAAAAAGACCTCGAGTTGCGCGGTCCGGGTGAGATTGATGGCACCCGGCAAAGCGGCTTACTGCAATTTAAATTGGCAAATCTCCTGGAGGATAAACGCATGGTAGAAGCGGTGAGTGAAGAAGTAGATACTATCCTTGATGCCGACCCTAACCTGGCACTACCGGAGCACCTGCGTGTGCAGCAATTCCTTAAAATTCAACGGGGAAAAACCGCGTGGAGCAAAATTGCCTAGGGTTTAGTTAAAGCAAATTTAAAGTATCATTTTCAGCGCTTTCAAGGGTAGAAATTGGCAATTAGTCAGTAACTTGAAGTCCGATACCAAATGAAACAAAGCAGCGCATGACAAAGTTTTTACCCATTCTCTTTTTTTGCTTGCTCTCTCTCGGTTTTAAAGCCCGTGCCCAAATGGAATTTGTGGAGAATAAAGGGCAGTGGGATCAGCGCGTACTGTTTAAAGGTGATTTTAACACCGGTAGTTTTTTCCTCGAATCGCAGGGTTTTACCGTATTGATGCATCACCCCGATGACCTGAATACCCTTTCTGAAAAAACCCATGGCCATGGTGCCGGAGGCCCGTTAGATCCTTCCTTCAAACTGCGCTCTTTTGCTTATAAGGTTAAATTCATGGGAGCCAATCCACAACCCCTACGCATACCCGAAAAGCCATTTCCTACATACAATAATTATTTTCTGGGAGATGACCCGGGCCGCTGGGCTACAGATTGTAAGTTGTTTCAGGCAATAACGTATAAAGAGATGTATCCGGGTATAGATTTACGTTATTACAGTGAAGGCAATGCATTAAAGTATGATTTTATAGTGCATCCCGGAGCTGATCCTTCGCGTATTGTATTGTTGTATGATGGCCCCGAACTAAAAGTAAAACAAAAGGAACTGAATGTAATCACTCCGGTGGGTACCGTTCGCGAATTACACCCTTATAGTTATCAAATGATAGATGGTGTTCAAACAGAGGTGACGGCTTCTTATGTGGTGCGAAAAAATATGGTATCGTTCAAATTACCGTCTTACCGAAAAGATGCCACCCTCATTATTGATCCCGCGGTTATCTTCTCCACCTTCACCGGAAGCCGTGCCGATAACTGGGGCTACACCGCCACCCCCGGTCCGGATGGCAGCTTCTTTTCCGGAGGTATTGTGTTTGCTACTTCGGGTGCCGGATTCCCCGTATCCCCAGGCGCCTTTCAAACCGGATATGGTGGTGGTGTACCGGAAGACGGATTGCTGGGGTATGATATTTCCATTTTTAAATTTTCGGCCAATGGCCGCAATCGATTATACGCAACGTATTTGGGCGGTGCTGCCAATGAACAACCGCATAGTATGATTGTGGATGCCGAGGGTAACCTCGTAGTGGCGGGCAGAACCAGCTCATCGAATTTTCCTAAAACTACTGCATTGGTTGGCCCCGGTGGAGGTACCGATATTTTCATCACCCGTTTCAATGCGGCCGGAAATGGATTGCTTGGCTCAGTGGTTATCGGTGGTAGAAATAATGATGGGGTAAACATCCGTTCAAAATATAGTGGCAATACCGGTCAAGATGCATTGCGTTTGAATTACGGCGATGATGCACGCAGTGAGGTGATACTCGACAATGCCGGAAATATCATCCTGGCTTCCTGTACCCAATCGCAGGATTTCCCTGTGGTGGCTCCATTGCAGGCATCCTTTGCCGGTGGAAGGCAAGATGGGGTAATTCTAAAATTTCCACCCAATTTAAGCGCGCCTTTATTTAGTACATACTTTGGCGGTAGTGGCGATGATGCCTGTTTTGTTACGAGCGTGCACCCAACCAACGGACTCATATACGTAGCGGGAGGTACCACCAGCAATAATCTCCCCGGTGATAAAACCAATGTATTGCAGCCTGCGTATCAGGGCGGCAGCACCGATGGCTTTGTTACCATCGTTACACCCAACGGCAGCAATATTATAAAAACAACCTATCAGGGAACCGGCGGAACCGATATAGTGTATGGCTTGAAATTCGATAAGTTCGGATTCCCGTATATCATGGGTACTACAACCGGAACGTGGCCGGTCATCAATGCGGCTTTTCGGAACAACGGGGGAAAACAGTTTATCTCCAAACTCAATGAAGATCTCTCTTCGTATGTCTATTCAACTGTGTTTGGAACCAACTCAGCCGATCCAAATATTTCACCAATTGCATTCCTGGTAGATCGTTGTGAAAATGTGTATGTATCCGGTTGGGGCGGAGGTATCAACAACGGCCAAAATTATAACACAGGCACAACCGCCAATTTGCCCAGTGTACAACCCTTACCGAATATACCGGCACCGGATGGATCCGATTTTTATTTCTTTGTTTTAGAACGCAATGCCACCCGTCAGTTATTCGGCTCCCATTACGGACAATTCAATGGCACCGGCGACCACGTAGATGGAGGTACCAGCCGCTTTGATGAGAATGGTGTTATTTATCAGGCCATGTGCGCCAACTGCAGCGGCAATGCAGCATTCCCCACCACTCCCGGTGTATGGGCAGCAACCAATGGTAGCTCTAATTGCAACCTTGCTGCGGTAAAAATCGAAATGAATTTTGCAGGCGTTGGATCTTCTCTCCAAACATCAATCAATGCAGTAGTGGGTGCCAACAGAGGATGTATTCCGCTGGAAGTACAATTTACAGATACATTACAACAAGGCGTGAAATTTTACTGGGATTTTGGAGACGGTACGCGCGATACTACCACCTCGTTTCAAAACACACACCTCTTTACCAATATTGGTACCTATACGGTACGATTGATTTCAGAAGACAGTACAACGTGTAACATTCGTGATACGGCGTTTGCTGTTATTCGTGCAGGTGACAATGCAGCTGAACTGTCATTTAATTTTGAAAAATTACCGCCGTGTGAAAACCTTACGGTGCGATTTACGAATACGTCTATTGCGGGAAGAGGCTCGTTCGGCCCGCGTGCCTTTGTGTGGGACTATGGCGATGGTTCTCCACTCGATACCGTCAATTTCAATCCACCACGATTGCATACCTATGCGGCTCCCGGTACCTACATTGTAAAATTATATGTGATCGACACCACCTTTTGTAATGCACCGTTTTTTATTGAGCAACGAGTCAGTTTGTTCCCGCTCGTAGAAGCCGCTTTTACTACAGAGCCTACAGGTTGCGTGCCATATACCGCAGTGTTTAATAACGAATCACTCGCAGGCACCCGTTTTATTTGGGATTTTGGAGATGGTACCACGTCAGAAGATTTTGAACCTACCAAACTCTACAGCAACGTGGGTACTTACAATGTGCGATTGATTGCCATAGATAGCTCAACCTGTAACATTGCAGATACCGCCAACTTCACTATCCGCGTATTGGATAATCCTACAGCAGCCATCGCTTCCTGGGGGCCCAATCCGCCACGTGAAAATACTCCGGTCCGTTTCACCAACGGATCTCAAAACGCAATCAGGTATGTGTGGAATTTTGGTGATGGAGAAAGTTCAACTCAGGTTAACCCAACCCATCAGTATAACGCCTCCGGCACCTATACCGCAGAACTTATCGCATTCAATGCGGCCGGGTGTAGTGATACCGCCACGGTAGAAGTAAATGTGATAGTGGTGCCCGTACTGGATGTGCCCAACGCATTTACACCCGGAAAGTTTGGAGAGAACTCAACCATCACGGTACGTGGGTTTGGATTCGGAAAAATGGACTGGCGCATTTATAACCGTTGGGGACAGGTGGTATTTCAAACCAACAACCGCAATGCGGGATGGGATGGTACATTCAAAGGAAAATTACAGCCAATGGACGTATATACGTTTACGTTAGATGTGCAGTTTACGGATGGAACAACGTTGAGACGAACCGGCGACATTACCCTATTGAGATAACATCATGAAAAAGCTATTAACCATATGGTGGATGATGTGCGCGGCCTCTTCGGTACAGGCACAGGATTTGCACTTTTCGCAATTCTTCAATTCTCCATTGTCAACCAATCCGGCCAACACCGGCTTTATACCCGAAGCGGATTATCGTTTAGGTGCTCATTACCGAAACCAGTTCAGCAACATTATGTCGGTTCCCTACAAAACCATGAGTATTTTTGCCGATGCACAATTGTTCAGAAACAGGATTGAAAACGGGTGGCTGGGCGTAGGCGGGATGCTCCTGAGCGATGTGGCCGGTTCGGGTAGTTTACGGTCTACCAAAATTTATGGTTCGGTAGCCTACCATCAAATGCTTGGTAATGCCAGCTTATTAAGTGCAGGTTTTAATTTAGGGTATGCAAATAAACGCATTGATCCCTCTAAACTGAAATTCCCTGATCAGTTCGATGGTAAATTTTTTGACGGCACGTTATCTACTTCGGTTCAACTTACCAACACCAGTGTGGGTTATTTTGATATGCAGGCCGGAATGAATTATGCATACTTCCCGAACGATGATGTGTATTTCAATGCTGGATATTCCATCCACCATGTGAACAAACCCC
>JAHBTM010000066.1 GCA_019638635.1 Ferruginibacter sp.
GTACTACAGCATTCTCAATCAATTCAGGGAACAACAGGGTGGCTACCGCCCAGGCAATACCACCGCTGAATGCAATGTTGTCGCTCATGTTGTAGGCACCACTCACGTTGATGGCATACACAATTTCCTGGTCGGCCGGTCCATTCACTACACGTTGCATCTGACGGTAAAAATTACTCATGGTTTCGTCGGAACCTAAACGCGTGTTGGTTTCATTGCTGATGCTTTTAGTACCCCAGGTAAGTTGAAACAGCCGAATGTCTTTTGTGTTGTTATACGGGAAAAATCCACCTTTGGTATTTCCGCTGCCGATGTCAATTAAAAATGTAGAGTAACGCCTTGAATCAGGAATGATACCAAGGTGCGATAAGCGGGCTTCTTCAGTTACATCAATAACACGCACTTCGCGGGAAGGTTCGTTGATATTTTTTCTAAAATCGTCCGACAAGCGAGTCAGCCATTCTTTCTTATTGTCTTTCTCCGACTGAATACTCACCCCGCTACTGATGGCAGTGAAAATATATTTGGATGGAATTTCATAACGTTCATTTGCCACACGGAATAAAGCAGTCAGTGCTTCCAGGGTTGCCTTGTAAGTAGCATCACTGAATGTGATAAAATCAGTGTTAATCGATGTGTCTTTGATTACTGTGAAATCTCCCTGTGCCTTGTTTTTCTCCGGCAGTTCCAACACACTCATTTTTACACCCTTGGAACCAACCTCAATGCCGGCATACACATTGGTGTTTTTGTAATTCAGTTTCACACTGTTTTGTGCAAAGGAAAAACCGGTAGTTAGAATCAATACAAAGCAGGCGATACACCTGGAGTATACAGAATGGAACATAATTGATTTTTTGGATGCTTAAAAATACTTAAATATCCCGCAAGCATTGGGGTTTATCCACTGCTTGTGTAAAAGTTGTTACAAACGAAAAGTATTGAAGATTGTTTCAGCAGGATGTATTAAGCCGAAGCGGAAAATGTATCAGCAATTTTACCGGTCAGATGGGTGTCCAGCATCGTTTTAGCGATGTGAATCATGTTTTTAAAAGCAATGCTGTGGGAGATGCCGTGGCCGATGATCACTGGTTTAGAAACACCCAGCACCGGAACGCCGCCATACATTTCAAAATTGAATCGGCTGAAATGTTCATCATGGATGTTTCGTCGTTGTACAATGTCATAAATACTTTCGGCCAGTTTGAGTATAACGTTTCCGGTGAAACCATCACATACGAATACATCGGCACGGGTAGTGAGAATATCTCTTCCTTCTACATTTCCTACAAATTCAAAATTCGGATTTTGTTTCAGGAGCGGATAGGCACTTTGTGCGAGGAGATTTCCTTTGCCTTCTTCTTCACCGAGGTTGATTAAACCTACCTTGGGGTTATCAAAATGCAGGATGTGCCTGGCAAATAAAGCACCCAGTTGTGCAAACTGATTCAGGTTTTCGGGTTTACAATCTGCATTCAAACCCACATCCACCAGTAAACCCAGGCTACCGTCTTCACGGGGAAGATATGCACCAATAGTGGGGCGGTTAACTCCTTCAATAGTTTTAATGCTGAATAGTGCACCCACCATCATAGCTCCGGTATTTCCGGCACTGATAAATGCATCGGATGTTCCTTCTGCCAACATGCGGAAACCGGTTGCGATAGAGGATCCCGGTTTTTCTTTTAATGCTTTGGTAGGATGTTCGTGCATGCCAATCATTTCTTCGGCATGGATAACACTGAATGCGTTTTCGGGAATGTTTTCTCCGGCGAGCAGGGGTGTAATCTGTTGACTGTTACCGATGAGTTGGAGATGAACAGGCGCGTGGGGATAGGCTTCAAAAAATGCAGCCACACCTTTAACCGCTTCCAATGGAGCATAATCGCCCCCCATCATATCTACAGCAATGTGATTCATCCGGAGTTGAGTTAAATGAAAAATTCCAAAACCGGATTGAAGTTACTCAATCTTTGATTTTGGAATTCATATACGCAGAAAATTAAATAGCTCTCAGCGGAGCTTTTTCTGCAACTACTTTTCCTTTGTAATACAGTTTGCCTTCACTCACGTGTGCACGATGGCGAACATGCATTTCGCCTGTGCTGGAATCTGTACTCAGCGTGGGGGCTGTAGCCTTGTAGTGCGTTCTTCTTTTAGCACTGCGTTGTTGCGAATGTCGCCTTTTTGGATTTGGCATGTCTTATGGGTTTAAAAAATCTTTATTTAAAAAAAGGTTGTTCTAATTCTGTTTAAATTTATCCAGGTCTTTCCAGATGTTTTGCGCGTTGTTTTCACGTGTTCGTTCTTCCATTTCTTTCAGCTTCTGTATCACGTCAGGATTACAACCTGAATGGCCGTCCGCATCCTCCTTACACATTCTTTGAACGGGAATACTGAGCAGCACAAAATCATACAGCCAGTTGCTGAGATCAATGTGGCTTTCCTGACGTCCGATATAAAAGATGTCAGGGTCTTCTTCACTGGCGTTCATTTCATCCGGATTTTCCACCAGCTTCACCACCATGTCAAAGTCATCCCACAAATCCAGCGTAAGTGGATTGCCGCACCGGTCGCATTGAACATCGGCTTGTCCGCCCACTTCAAATTTCAACTGAAGGAAACCGGGATGCTTATCAAGCGTTACTTTTACCCGTGCATCTATATCACTGAAATCAACGGCACCTCTCTCTATAAAGAACTCATTTCCTAAAGTATAATTGAACTCATGTGGACCCGGTTTTAAACCTACAAAGGCAATCTCAAATTCGCGCCGGTGTGCCATGTGTTCATTATAAAGGACGGCAAAGGTACATATTTTATCCGAATTTCAACGAATTTAACTGAAAAAACACGGGTTCAACTTCAATTTTTCCCGTTGGCTGTCCGGTTGGCCATAATCTTCCTAATTTTATCAAAACTCTGCGAAAGAATTTAATTAAGTACATGATTATCAGTAAGAAAGCTCAAATAAATGGAATATTGGCCTTCCTGGTAATCGGTATCCATCTTTGCAGTCGAAATCCTTCGTGGGTTGAAAAAGGTTATAGTACCACCATATATCCCTGGATTGGGCGCATGTTGCGGATAATATGGGGATGGATTCCGGTGAGTATAGGCGATATTCTTTACGGGCTGCTCATTGTTTGGTTGATTTATCGAATCGTTTACATACGTAGAACCCTCAGGCGTTGGCGCTCCACAGGGCTTTCCCTTTGGAAAGTGATTATGGGAAAAACATTCCGTTTGCTGGCGGTGGTATATATTCTTTTCAATGTGTTGTGGGGGTTGAATTATAACCGGTTGGGGCTAAAACACCAGGTGGGGATCACCCGTGCCCAGTATACCGAAATTGATTTAAGGATGGTGAATGAGCTGTTGCTGAATGAAGTGAACCGTTGTAAACAGGCATTGGATAGCCCGTATGTGTATCCCCGCAAAAAGGAATTATTCAATAGGGCTGTGGCAGTGTATGCCGAAGCGGCCGCGGAGCACCCTTTTCTATCGTATCAACAGGTTTCTCTTAAACCTTCAATCTGGGGTTGGATAGGAAACTATAGCGGGTTTACAGGTTACTATAATCCGTTTACGGGTGAAGGCCAAACCAACACCATGGTACCGGCGTTTCTTCATCCATTCATTGCCTGCCATGAAATGGCCCATCAGATTGGCTATGCGCGGGAAGATGAAGCCAATTTTGCCGCTTTTCTCGCGGTGCATCATACTTCGGATATGCTTTTCCGTTATTCAGGGTATCTGGATTTGTTTTTATATGCCAACCGCAACTTAATGGAGATGAATGAAGATACAGCCCTGATGTACAGGAAAAGGTTGATACCCGCAGTACAATCGGATGTACAGGAATGGCGCCGTTTTGCAGAGGCACACCGAAACCCGGTTGCTCCGTGGATCTCGTGGCTATACGGAAAATACCTTGAACAAAACCAACAGCCAACCGGCATGCGCAGTTATGATCAGGTTACGGCGTATCTGATATCCTACTACAAAAAGTTTGGGAAATTATAATCGTTATTTTTTTAGTGCATCTGCAAAGGTCCGAACAAAATCAGGTTCAGTAAGCAATTTTAATTCAAAGGCATTCATCTGTGCACTCAACTGATTCACTTCTTTAAAAGTGAGGTGATTAAAAAAGTAAGCCAGTTCAATTGTAGTGCCATCCTGCAATGTGGCATACATACATTTTGTAAGTACGGTACCGGTGCTTCCGCCTTTCATTCCCGCATGTTGCATAAACCCGGCATTGGCAGGGTTCTCCATGATGAATTCCGTGATGCGCGCCAATACGCCATAGGCAGCCGGAGAAAAATATTTTCGTTGGTTGAGGATGTTTGCCAAACGGGCATACATGCGTACCGTGGATGCCGGCAAGCGGTCGCTCCACATTTTTTGCATGTTGAGGGTTACATCAAACGGACGAAATGATTCTTTCAGTTGCGTGCCGTTCTTTAATTGCAGATGCAGTTGATAGCAGTATCGTGCATAATCCTGATCACTCATTTTTCCTATGGCCTTCAACACCTGCTCTTCTTTTTTTTCTTTCGGATTCTGATACAGAAACAAAGCTGCCACAATCGGATACACCGGCGTGTGCGGATGGAGTTGTAAAAGCGACAAATTCTGATTGATCTGATCTATCCCCAACACATCCATCAGGTACTCAGTATTGGCATTGCTGCTGAACATTATCATTCCCCTTGCTACATGCATCAATGCGATGGAGTCGTTTTCTACATGTCCCTTACTTTTTTCGTATTGTAGCCACCCCGGGTGTGCATTACCGTCAGTTCCGCGGATATGGAATTTCTCCAGATCAGATAATGGAATCCGGCGGGCAGTATCAATGATACCGGCACCGGCCTGTTTGGCAAATTCTATGGCCAGCATCAACTTCACCGTACTGGCCAGCGGCATGAGTTTGTTTTCGTTCAGATGAGCCACCACCGAATCGTTCCGAATCAGATACACGGCCGATTTTTCAGGGTTTTGCTGAATAAACTGAAGGATAGGGTCAGTGGGCACCTGAGCCGTTGCACCCCATGAGCAAAGGAGGAATATACAGCACCATATACTTCGTTTATTCATAGCCGTTATGTTTGAATGAAACTAAAATTTGTTCTTCCACATCATACTTTCAACCGGACGATTCGGTTGTCCGCTGTATTTGGCGTTTTGCTTTTGGTTGTACGGAATTTCAATGTCACCTTCCACCGGAAAATAAATGAGTTGTCCGATGGGCATGCCGTGATACACCCGAACCGGTTGTTTAACGGATATCTCCAGCGTCCAGTTACCGCAAAATCCTACATCGCCCTTTCCGGCGGTGGCGTGAATGTCTATTCCCAGTCGGCCGGTAGAGGATTTCCCTTCCAGGAAAGGCACATGCTTGTGCGTTTCTGTGTACTCTTCCGTAACGCCTAAATAGAATTTGGTAGGCAGGAGCAAGATGCCTTCGGGCCCAATTTCAAAATGGATGATTTTGTTGTGTTTTTTAGCATCGAGTTCCTCTGTTTCATATGTAGCCAGGTATTTCCCGAGATGCACATCATAGCTGTTGCTGCCTAAACGGCTTCGGTCGTAGGGTTGAATCACAATCGTTCCCAACGCCATTTCTTCCAATATGCGTTTGTCGCTCAAAATCATCTTATGTAGTTTATTCGTTAATTTGTAAAATTATAGGTTTACGTTTTTCCATTCCAAATTTAGAATGCATTATGCCATTGGTTTATCAACAAGATATTAACCTGCACACGAGGTTGGGTATTTGGCATATTACGGAGCCTGAATCTTTTTTTTCAGATGCACATTTGCTGCCTCAGCCAATCAATCATCCGCACAAGCGATTGCAAACCATGGCCGGTAGGTATGTGTTACAAACATTGTTTCAGGAAATTCCATTGCACCTGGTACAAATCGCGCCTACACGCAAACCCTTTATTCCCGGAGATCCCTATCATTTTTCCATTTCTCATTGTGCAGATTATGCAGCCGCTATTGTGAGCACCAACCACCGCGTGGGAATAGATATTGAATGGCCTCAGCCTAAAATACTTTCTCTTCAACATAAATTTTTAAGCCATGACGAAGCGGCCGTTTTACAAGTGGATGGATTGTCCGGGGCGATGTCATCTACCATCGGATGGAGTATAAAAGAAGCTGTTTTTAAATGGTTTGGCGAGGGAGGTTTAGATTTTCGCCAACATATGGTGATTGAAGAATTTGAAATGAAAACCGGCAGTCATTTTCAGGCGGCCTGTTGTTTCAAAAAAGAGAATCCGGTTCGGTTATTGCTCACCGGTCAGTTGCAATATGGATTATGTTGTGTGTTCCTGATTACCTGAACTTTTACGCTGTTTATTTTTTACATACCACCCGATGCTTAAAAATAAAAGGAGGATCCCCAGCATGCCGAGGAGCATGGGGGTGGGGTCCCCGGGTTCTATCAATTCATTCCTTCTTTGCTGGATAACACTCAACACCTGTTCGCGCATGGGAGAGGGCAGGGTATCAATCACCGCCGGAATTTTCCCGTAGCCATCCCAATATATGGTTATTTCTCCGGGCATCAGAATCGGAAGGGTTTTGGGATGTTGTTTTCAATGCGCGTAAAGAAATCGTCCACTTTTTTGTATCGCCGTGCAATCAGGGAGAGCACGTACAAACCAATGGCAATGCCGGCAATGATGACCAAAGGGGTTGCGATGTTTTTTACGAGGTCTTTGTTTTCTTTTTTCACCACCACTACATTCACCATCGTTCGGGGTGCTTCAGAATCCACGTAGCCGGAAGATTCCGGAATCCTAAAACGAACCGTGATGGATGAGTCGTTGGGCATTAGTTTTCAATTAGGGGTGTATCCTCGCCGTCGAGGAGTGGAATGTTTCCTACGGAACTGCCGGCAATACCTTTTATGGAACCATACAAACCCACCGCATTCAACAAGGCTTTTTCCAGTTGCTTTTCACGTTCTTTCCAGAGTTTTTCCATTTGCACACGTTCTTTCAGGATGTTGTTGCGGATGTCTTTGAAACCTTCGGCGATGGCTTCCATATGTCCTTTGAATTCAAGTCCGGTTAGGAAATCGTAGAGCATGTGCATCTTATCTCCTTTGTTCTCTTCTTTTTTTTGAATGTCGTATAGTTGCAGGAGGGAATTGCGTACCAGCATCACCACGCTCACTACTTCACGGAAATTACAAATCCATACGCCATTTCGTTCTCCGAAAGTACTCATGTCTTTTGGAAAAGCCTGTGTAACCAGAATAGCAATATCGGCCTGTTGCTGACGCATGTCGTTTTTAAGCTTGTCGGTCCATGCATTCGACCAGTCCTTGGTTTGTTTACTTTCAAAAATTATTTTTCCGCACATGTCGCCGCGGTTATTCCGCACCGTGAGTATACAATCGGCGCCTTTCACTCCTTTCCCCACTTCCTCTATACAGTCGAATGGAAAGTTTTCCTTTAAGATTTGTTCCAGAAGGAGCTCCTGTGCTTCTCCCTGTGCCTGCATAGAACCTTGTTCGCTCTTGCGTTTCAGGTCGTCAATGGTTTTCTTCAGGCTTTCCATTTGGGTGTCTTTCTCCTTCATCTTCAGGTCAAACATTTCCTGTTCGCGTTTGATGACATTGTTTTCAATTTCGCGGCTTTTTTCCAGGAAATATTTTTCCTTCTCAATGTCGATTTGTTTTTCCCGGTGGGCCATATCCTGTTGCAGTTTCAGGAATTCGAGTTCTTTTTTGCGCAGGGTTTCCAGTTGCACTTGTTTTTCACGGGCTTCGTTTTCCAGCATCTGCAACCGGGTATTCAGGGCTTCCGTAGCTTTCTTTTCAGCTGCTGACTCTGCTTGTTTAATTTTTGAATTAAATTCTTCTTCTCTTTGTTTGCGCCAGTCGGCCGCTTCCTGGTTCAGTTTTTCACGTGCTGCTTTCAGTTGCACATTGAGTTCTTCATTCAGCACTTCGTTGAGTGAAAAATGGTGGTTGCATTTAGGGCAGATAATTTCGTTCGACATCCGTTTTCAATTGAAATGTAAATATACTGAATCTCTCAGGCTGATGGTATATCGCGGGAGGCTGTATTAAGGAAAAAGAAAAGGATGAATGGGCAGTGTAAAGGGAAGCGAAGCAACCCGTGGGGCAAGATACAGGCGGAGCGACAGGCATACAAACGAGGCACACCTGCCACTGCCGGTATGTATCCATTTCAAGGGTACGGAATGCTGCCAGTGCAGGGCACTAACAGTATAGCATAAACGAAAGTATCACCGCGCCGGCCGTCAGGGGTATTGTGCCGATTCCGGTTCCGTCAATCGTTGAACACAAAATTGATGTGCCGGCAGAAGAAAATCAGGAGGAATTAAACCATTTTTGAATGTATTTTTCTGCTGGGTTGAGATGTTTTTTCACAAAAAAAGGCTGCATTGAATGCAACCTTTAGTACCCGGGATGGGAGTTGAACCCACACTCGCATTGCTGCGAACAGGATTTTAAGTCCTGCGTGTCTACCAGTTCCACCACCCGGGTAAACATCGTGAGAAAAAAAATCCCGACAGGCGTCGGGACGATGAGCGGAAGACCGGGCTCGAACCGGCCACCCCGACCTTGGCAAGGTCGTGCTCTACCAAATGAGCTACTTCCGCTTGAAAACCAAAGAACTATTCTTGATTTGGGAGTGCAAAAATAGGGTTTGTTGAATTACCAACAAAATTTTTACTTGTATTTCGGATTGTACAATGAACTTTCCGGAACCACTACTTCAGGCTTTCCTTTATAGCGGTTTGCATACAGCCCGTAACATCCACCCAATACAAATGCGAGGATTACAAAAACCTGACAATACCACAGGAACCGGGAGGATGAAACCCAATTGTGTGTAAAGTCTTTGTGTTTGGTTTCAATGATTTCTGGTTGTTGCATATCTGTTATATGTTTCGTTGGCAAAAATAAGCGCTAAAGTTTACAATTTGTTATTTGGGGTGTACAATTTCTGAAAAGCGTGTTTTCTTTCGTATGAAATAATCCCATACTATAGAACCCTGATACATACCGGATAGTGGTTTTTTTTTTCGGGTAGGTACCGGTTTTTTTTTAGCGGTGAGCATCCAGCGAACATACGCTATGTGTGCCCAAAAAACAGCCCCAAATGTGCCTGGTAGACCACTGAAGAGCGAGCGCCATGCGGCCACACCATCCAGCAACAGCCTGAAAACAATGGTTAAAAACGCATGCATGCCAAAGAGGTTTTTGTGCAGCATCATCAGGTTATTCCGGAAGTTTAAAAATGTTTTTCGGTTGTTTCCCTGTGGCAGCGTTCCACCGCCCACATGGTACACTACCGATAAGGGTTGTACGTAAATTTGTTTACCGGCAAGTTGTAGCCGCCAGCATAAATCAATCTCTTCCTGATGTGCAAAAAAAGCCTCATCAAATCCTCCTGCAGCATGAAAATCTTTCGAACGGATAAACAAGGCGGCGCCTGTTGCCCAAAAACAGGGAATGGCATCGTTGTATTGCCCGTGGTCTTGTTCAATAATGTCAAAGACACGACCTCTCGTGAACGGATATCCGAAGCGGTCAATAAATCCACCCGAAGCGCCGGCGTATTCAAAAAGTTCTTTCTGATGGTACGACCTGATTTTAGGCTGACAAGCGGCAATAGACTCATCGGTTTGCATCAGTTCAACAATAGGTTCTATCCAACCCGGGGTAACTTCTACATCTGAATTCAACAGTACATATACATTAGATTGCACGTGCTTCAATGCCTCATTGTATCCTCCGGCATATCCTGCATTTTTTTCATTTTGAATCAAACGGATTTGAGGATAGTGTTGCTTCAGCCACGAAACGGAATCGTCGGTAGAGGCGTTGTCGGCCACAATCACTTCCAGGTGAGGGTACGTGCTCGCCAGTACCGATGGCAGAAACTTTTCAAGGAATGATTGTCCGTTCCAGTTTAAAATAACCACCGCCACCGTGAAGGGACCTGTTGTAGTGGTTGTTTGCGCCTGTTGATTCATGAATTGCTAAGATAGATACAATCTGTGAATGGGATTGTTTTCAAAAAGGCAATTCATCCTTACATTTATGTATGTTATTTCCATTTTTGAACTGGCGCACCCTGCTTACACTGGCGGCTATTGTGATTGTTACCTTATCTATTTTCTTTTCACAATATCTATCCCGAAAAATTGCCCGTGAAGAAAAAGTGAAGATTGAGCAATGGGTGGAAGCGTTGAAAGACATTAATAATGCGGATATAACCGATACCCGTTTGGCCAGCCAGATATTGATGGAAAACAGCAAAGACATTCCCATGATTGCGGTAACGGAAAAAGGAGTGGTGCTGGATCACAGGAATATTGACTCACTCCGTGCCGAGCAGGATCCCCGGTATATTGATGAAAAGCTGCGGGAATTTAAATCGCAGAATGAACCCGTGGTGTGGCGCAACCCGCATAATATGGATGAGAACAATCTGGTGTATTATGGTGAATCCCGGTTGCTGAAACAGATACGGTATTTCCCAATTGTGCAGTTGGCGGTACTAGCCATGTTTCTAACCGTAGTGGTGATAGCGATATCTACGCGAAACAAAAGCACGCAAAATCAAGTGTGGGCAGGGATGGCTAAAGAAACGGCGCATCAATTGGGCACGCCCTTATCGTCTTTGCAGGGTTGGGTTGAAATCCTAAAAGAATCGCCCGGAAATGAAAAAATTGCCGGTGAAATGAGCAAGGATGTGGATCGCCTGAAACTGGTCAGTGATCGGTTTGGAAAAATTGGAAGTACTCCGCAACTCGAAGAATCTGATATATTAAAGCAGATACACCAAATGGTGCAATATTTGAGGAGGCGTGCTCCGGAAAAGGTAGAGTTTGAGGTGAGGAGTAGTCAGCCTGAGGTAGTGGTGATGGTTAACCCCCCGCTATTTGATTGGGTGATGGAAAACCTGCTCAAAAATGCGCTTGATGCCATGGAGAGCACGGGTACCATATCCATTCAGGTAGTCCAGGAACCGGCTAAGGTGATAGTAGATGTTACAGACAGTGGTAAGGGGATTTTAAAGAAAAATATTCCGCTGGTATTTAAACCGGGATTCAGTACGAAGAAAAGGGGATGGGGTTTGGGCTTGTCTTTGAGCAAGCGCATCATTGAACAGTACCACCGGGGAGTGTTAATGGTGAAACACAGTGAGCCGGGTAAAGGCACTACTTTCCGGATTGAACTGCCCCGATAATACAACTTCCTTGTTCATATTTAGTAAAAGGATGTACATTTGCAACCGAATTGCGGCGATGGCGAAATTGGTAGACGCACTACCTTGAGGTGGTAGCGCCCGAAAGGGTGTGGGAGTTCGAATCTCCTTTGCCGCACAAATGAAACCCGTACCTGTTGCGGGTTTTTTCATTTATATAACTGACTTGCCGAAAAGCATCCAAAAGTTTATAAAAAAAGCTTGAAGTTTATTTTATGAATAGCGGGATGCGTATTATGAATATTATCGTCACGGTCCATTATCGCGAATGGTGTTAGGTCAGCAACAAGTGCAGGGAGTTGACGCAAATTCAAAACCAATCATAATATGCTGAGAGCTTCAGGTAATTATATTTAACATGGCTGTTTTGTATTTAATTTCAATATAGATTAAAGTCACTTAGAATTTGCTCTTATAATAACTTCATACACTTAAAGCTGATTATAATACTCCCCATTTTCGAGACCAAAGAGTCACGATGTTAAG
>JAHBTM010000067.1 GCA_019638635.1 Ferruginibacter sp.
CATTTTAATGGCAAATCATTCAGCTACCAAAAAAGATGTCCGTCAGAGTGCAAAGCGCAACGAGCGCAACCGTTATTACGGGAAGACAACCCGTAATGCCATTCGTGATTTACGTGCCATCGGTGAACAATCTGCTGCAGCAACCCAGATGCCGTCTGTACATTCTATGATTGATAAGTTGGCGAAGCGCGGAACGATTCACAAGAACAAAGCTGCCAATTTAAAGCGCAAGTTAGCATTGAAAGTCAATGCCTTAGGTAAATAATTGATTTAATCTTCATAAGATTTTGTAAGCGGGCTGTTTAATAGTCCGCTTTTTTTATATTCCGGCAGCTTGTAAAGGTTTGAAATATTTAAAAAAATGGGTTTGAATACGGGGGAATACATTACCTTTGCATCCCCTTACAAAAAGGGATATTAAATCATATTTTAAAAACAGGTAAAATGAGCAACTACGAATTGATGGTGATTTTTACCCCTGTGCTTTCTGAGGAAGAGTTTAAGACTGCTCAGAAGAAATACGAGGCGCTGGTGAAAGAGCACGGCGGAGAAGTATTGGGCACAAATCCATGGGGACTGAAATCACTGGCGTATCCGGTAGCCAAGAAAACCACAGGGTTGTATTGGATTATGGAATACAAGGCGCCAACCAGCTTCAATGAAAAGTTGAAAATTCAGCTTTTGCGTGACGAATCAGTAATGCGTCACATGTTCACTGTACTCGACAAATACGCCGTGGAGTACAATGCCAAAAAGAGAAGTGGCGTACATTCAGGAACTGAAAAAGCGGAGGCATAATTTATGGCAAAGTCAAATGAGATCAAGTATCTGACAGCGATTAAAGCTGAGAAGCGGCCAAAGAAATATTGCCGTTTCAAAAAAATGGGCATCCGTTATATTGATTATAAGGATGCGGATTTCCTGAAAAAATTCCTGAACGAGCAGGGCAAGTTATTGCCACGCAGAATTACCGGTAACTCGCTGAAGTTTCAGCGTAAGGTAAGTGAAGCGGTAAAGAAGGCTCGTCAGATGGCGATATTGCCGTATGTAACCGACCTTTTAAAATAAGCGGAGATGCAAGTAATACTTATACAGGATGTAAACAACCTGGGTGGTGTAAATGAACTGGTAACGGTTAAGCCCGGATACGGACGCAACTACCTTATTCCCAACAAATTTGCGGTTGAGGCAAACCCCTCCAACCTCAAAATGATGGAAGAGAAAAAGAAGCAATTCGAGAAAAAAGAAGCCAAATTACTGGCTGAAATCAACAACGTGATTGCTACTCTGAAGGATGGAATGATTAAGGTGGGCGCCAAAACCGGTACAAGTGGTAAAATATTCGGTAGTGTAACTTCCGTTCAGATTGCCCGTGCCATCCGTGACCAGAAAGGTTATGAAATTGACCGTCGCCGTATCACCATACTGGACGATGTGAAGGAATTGGGTACGTTTAAAGCCTCCATTGACTTTGGCAATGGAAACACTACAGAGATTGATTTTGAAGTAGTTGGAGACTAAACACCCCCTTCAAACGATATGCAGGCCATCTTAATTTAAAAGATGGCCTTTTTTTATGGGTAAAAAATAGTATAATATCAAAAAACATACATTACATTTGTACCGCTTTAATGGTTTAGGTCTTTCATGGTTGGCTGAGTTATTTCTTTTTTGAATTCTTTCAGTTCATTGTAGCATAAATCATTACGGTCTTATTTAATTTTTCAAATTTTTTTTGCAATGAACATTTATGTTGGAAACCTCAGTTGGTCTATGACAGATGAAGATCTGACCAACCTCTTTACCCAGTACGGTTCTGTAACCAGTGGTAAAATTCTTAAAGACAAAATGAACGGCCGTTCTAAAGGCTTTGGTTTTGTTGAAATGGAAGATGATGAAGCAGCTCGCACTGCGATCGCGAACCTTAACGAAACAGAAGTTATGGGTCGTAAGTTGATCGTGAACGAATCACAACCTCGCCCTGAAGGTGAGTTCAAGAAACGTTCCGGTGGCTTCGGCGGCGGCGGCGGATTCAAAAAAGGCGGCTATGGCGGCGGCGGTAACCGTGGTGGTTATGGCGGTGGAAACCGTGGCGGTTATGGTGGCGGCGGACGTGATTATTAATCGAACGCTTTAAACAAAATACAAAAGCTATCTGCGTGCAGATAGCTTTTTTTATTTAAACCACTTCGAGAAAATATCCTTCTTCCGTACGTTTTAAATATTAGAGGAATTCATTGTAGAATCGTACTAAGTCTTTATTCGTTAATATACCCACTAATTTCCCGTCGCTACAAACCGGGAGCGATTGGAACTGTCCTTTCGATAAAATGGAAAATGCTTTTTCAACTGTATCATCCGGGGCCAGACAAACCGGATCGGACGTCATCACTTCACGCATGGCAAACTTTTCGTCCATACCGGCAAAATCTTTCGCTCCGGATGAGAGATGTTTGTATGTGAACCCAATCAAATCATTTATACTCAATATCCCGATTAACCTGTCAGCGAAAGTAATGGGCAAGTGCTGGATTTTCCAGGTATTGAAAAACTCCATTACCTGAGAATACGTATTGCCAGGATGTGCAATAATTACTTCCTTAGTCATAATTTCCGATACCGGTGTTCTTTTGTTCATTTTGTTGCTGATTTAATATTGTAAAATACGGCAAAATTTCGGATTCAGAAGCAAGGAAACGGTCAGTATATTTTATGAAATGCATCATGGGAAAAATACAGGTATTCCCCACCTACCCTTTTCGTACAGCTTTTCAAAAGCAATGATGTAAGTAAACTAAACCGAAGGATATGTTAACATTCCTTGGGACAGGTAGTATAACAAGTGTTTGCAGCTACATTTGAAAACCAAACTTCTTCATTATGCAACTTCTTTACATTGGCTTCCTGATGGCTTTTATGCAATTCCATCAGTCAACACCCCTTCAAACTCAATCCACAGTCTCCTCCACTTTAAAAAAAGTAACTGTTTACCAGGCAGGGGCTTCACTGGAACATATAGCATCCACCCCACTGAAGCAGGGAAATCAGGAATTGGTTATCGGTGGATTGAGCAGTTATCTGGATATCAACAGCATTCAGGTGCATTGCCCCGAAGCGGTAACCATCTTAGGTATGGAATTCAGTAATCAATATATGGGTGAAGCATACATCTCCCCTTCCGTAAAACATTTGACAGATTCTCTGGAAAAAATCAATCAGCAGATTCAGCAAAATAATATTTTAACCAACACCTCCACCGAACTACTGGAAGTATTGCGTGTAAATAAAGAAATCAAGGGAACACAAAGTGGACTTAGTGTAGCTGAGCTCACCAAACTGATGGATTATTATAAAAACAAATCCATTGCAGTTCAAACTGAACTCATGGAACTGAGGAATAAAAAGAAAGTGCTGGATGATATCTCCCTAAAATTAAAAAATCAAATTGCAGAAGAAAAAAAGAAAAACACCCAATCAGGCGGAAGAATCACATTGCAGCTATCCGTTGCCGTTAATGGCAAGTATGATTTCAACGTCCATTACATTAGCCAAAATGCATATTGGACACCCTATTATGACATCAAATGCCGGAACACCAAAGACCCGCTGGCGATTACGTACAAAGCAAAAATTTCGCAATCAACCGGCATCGACTGGAATAAAGTGAATTTGTCTTTATCTACAGCCTCTCCCAAACAATACGGCAATGCACCGTTATTGAAGACCTGGTTCTTGGGGTATGTGAACACCGTTAGAAACATGAACAATATGTTGTCAAAATCAAACACATTTGGTCAAATTCTACAAGGACAGGCACCCGGCTTGGAGGTTTTACCCGGATCAGGACAACCGGGACAGGCTTCTACAGTCTTCATAAGAGGTAATGCAAGTATAACTGGAAATTCAGAACCGTTATATATTATCAATGGCATACCGATGGAGCCGCATGAATTTTCTAAGTTGAACCCGAATGATTTTAAAAGTGTGGAGGTTCTGAAAGATGCTGCAGCCACTTCCTTATATGGCAGCAGGGGCGCAAATGGTGTAGTGGTTGTGACGACTAAATCAGGTTTAGAAGATTACATCACCGTGAGTGAATCTACATTGGATGTGACTTATGATATTAGCCTGCCGTATGATGTACCGACCAATGGCAAGCCGCAAATTGCCACACTGAAGGAAGCCGAAATGCCTGCAGTGTACAAATATTATGCGGTTCCAAAATTGGATAAGGATGCGTACCTGTTGGCCGAAATAACCAACTGGCAATCGATGAACTTTCTGCCCGGAGAAGCTAATATCATTTTTGAAGGAACGTATATTGGAAAGTCGTTTCTTGATCCTGCAAATACCAACGATACGTTGAATCTCACACTGGGTAGAGATAAGCGGGTGGTTGTAAAACGTGAAAAAGTGACCGACTTCAGCAGTATGAAATTTTTAGGCAGTAATAAATCTCAAACTGTTACGTATGATATTACCGTTAGAAACAGTAAAACTGAACCTATCCAATTAATATTAAAAGATCAATATCCCATCAGTACAAACAAGGAAATTGAAGTGCATTTATTGGAAAGCAACAAGGGCAGTGTAAATGAAGAAATAGGTGTAGTTACATGGCAATTATCTATTCCTCCCGGAACGAATGAAAAAAAGAGAATCAGTTATAATGTTCGTTATCCGAAAGGCAAGGTAATCAACCTGCAATGATTTACGAAAACCGATTGTTTCATTTTAAAACTTTTCGGAACTGGTATTGAAGATGGAGTTCAATATCATCCTCAGTATTTTATCAACTTGTACTGGCCCACGCCTGAACCTTCTGCAGTGTACACTTTCAACCAATACATACCGGGTACGTATGGCGATACAGGAAGTGAGGTTATTGAAACACCTTGAACGGTTTGTATGGTTTTGCTTTGAATGATTCTGCCCGAAACGTCCCATATACAATAACGGAGTATGGTAGGTTGTAAAGATTGTACTTCTATTTTGAGTTCATCTTTCACTGGGTTAGGAAAAACTCCGGTAATAGAAACATCTTTCACCGGTGTACGTACATTGATGATTTCGGAGTAGGCGAAACTAAAATCTGTATCAATCATTTTTAAACGGTAAAAATTATTACCTGCGTAAGGGAACTCATCGGTTACCGAATAAGAAGCACCATTTGAAGCTGAACCGATGGAAGCTATGGTGTTTATTTTCTGGAAGTTTCTTCCATCAATACTTTTTTCGAGTTCATACTGAAGGCTGTTGATTTCCTGCGCGCTTTTCCAAAGCAGCTCGTTTTTCTTCCCTACGTACCGTCCGTTGAACATCAATAAATTAACCGGCACCACGCCACAAGAAGGAAAGGGCGCACATTGAATCTGTTTCACCACACCGGTGATGCTATTGTAATTTAACTGAAACACTTCGCCCTGTAAGCAAATATCCTTGAGGTGGAAATTCAAAAAAGGAATCAGTAATGAGGTTGTTTTTGCATACAACTGAGCAGCTGACAATGGGGAGCTGTTGCAACCGGTGAGTGCTTGTCCGGTGGCGCAGGTAAAGTTATTATTTGAAAAATGACAATGCAAACCATCCGTAATATTGATATACACTTTGCATTGAGTCACCGGAATATTATTGTACATAGCCTGTTGTGTAGCAGGAGGAACGATACAATCTCTGCTGCCGCTAAAGATGATGGATGGCACATTCACAGAGTTTGCGGCTGTTGTAGCGGAAGGATTGGTTTCTGCTGCTGCAAAATTAAATAGTGCTCGAATATTCGGATTACCGGAACCTGCTGCAAGAAAACTAGCGCCCCCGCCCATGGAATGGCCTCCTACAGCCGCTTTATTCAGTACACGTTGAAAAAAAGGAGATGCCGGATCACTATCTGCGAGAATGAGTTTTGTGGCAACCACAGATAAATCACTTCCGAAATTTCCATGTGATGGAAGAAAGGAACCTTCTGTGTTGGGCATAGCCACTATAAACCCTTGTCTGGCTAAGGAATCTCCCAGCCACGCATATGCACTTGTAGGAATAACAAAGCCATGTCCGAATACTACTACCGGAAATTTGTTGGTTCCTCCCACCATGGGTACATTATTGCCGTTGGATGCGGCAGGATAGTACAGTTCTGTAGATATTTGCCGGTTGTTTCTTTGTTCGTCGGTAAACGTAACGGTTCTTCGACCCACTGCAAATGGTTGTGCTACTCCAATCGACACAGTCAATACCATGCATACTGTTAGGATAAACCCTTTCATGATGAAACTTTTAATATGAGGATGTGGCTGGAGGAGTGGTGTGTTCGCAGGAATTGGAGCAGGGTATAAAGATATATAGGAATACGTATGTGGTGTTGGGTTCCGTTTAAAATTATTTTTCTTGTTGAACCTCACAACAAGGGTGCGCGTATAAAACGCCTCCTAAAAGTTCAACATTTCACCGTGCAATTCTCCGCAAAATAACATACAGGATATATTTTGTTCGGTTCAGGAAAAGCCTGTTTAAGCATTAACTTCCCTGCTTGCGTACATACTTGGTGAGGATAACTATAATTTGTCCTTCAATTTTACCTTCAATTTGTTCGGTATTATCTGGAACTAGACGAATATTTTTAACCACGGTTCCCATTTTAGCATTGAGGTTGGAGCCTTTTACATCGAGAGATTTAGTCAGCACGACGGTATCTCCGTTTTGTAGGATTGCACCGTTTACGTCGGTATGAATATCTACTGATCCATCGTCATCTTCATCACCTGCTGCTTTTGCCCAGGCAAGATTATCCTCATCGAGGTATAACATATCCAACTGTTCTGCGGCCCATGCTTCATTTTTTAACCGATTGAGGATTCTCCAGGCAACTACCTGTACGCCGGGCACTTCGCTCCACATGGTTTCAGAAAGTATTTTCCAATGGTTGCTTTGCAGAGGTTCTTTCTTTTCGATTTGAGACAGGCACGTTGCACAGACCATGATGGTGTTGTTGACATTGCTTTTGTCTTGTGGTTGGATTTCGTACAAGGCTACCTGTGAGGTGGAGTGGCACAATTCGCAGGAATTATTGCAGCGTTCTTTTACCATCAAAGAGGTCTTCATCGTTTTTTTTCAAAGGTAAGCAATGTTAATGGTGCTTACATATGTTCGGCTGATGTAGTTGAACTATTGAAACGGATTGCTCCATTTAGAATTGGTGTACACATCGCTGCCTGAAAGTGTAAGCATAAAGGCTTCGATATTGTTGATTTCCTGCTGTGTAAGATTCAACGTTTGCCCGTTTCCGTTAGGTCGAAGCCGAGGGTCCAGATTGGTGTTTCCGGGTACAATAACGATATTATTATAGTGTTGGATTACGTTTCGGATAGTAGGCAAACTCCCATCGTGCATCATTGGTCCGTTAGGAATTCCATTTCGATTTGCCCAATCTCTTAGGGAAGGAGCCCTTGTAACGGTAATATCCAAACCCGTTCCATTCACTGTTCCTACAATACCATTATTTAATGAATTGGGGTTGATGTCGAACTCCGGTGCATTATGACACCCGTTGCAACCGGCACCCCCTCCAATTCTGACACCGTTTGCATTGAGTGTTGGCGGTTGAAAAAACAATTGTTTGCCGGCGTTTTCCTGTGGCGTAAAATTGGGAAATGGTGGTGGATCATTCGGTACCAACGCACGACCCGCATCATATTTTGCATCGAACGATTGTATACTTCTTACAAATTGAGCCAGGCACTCCTGTAACCGATTGGTAGTTATGGTGGGGTCTCCATAGGCTTCGGTAAATAAAATCCGGTAATAATTGAGGTTACTCAATTTTGAAATCAAATCACCTATGCCGGGCCGATTATTTTGACCGCTGAATCCCATTTCAGCATGATCCTGAATAGGCATGGTTGTTTGTTGTTCCAATGTAGCTGCGCGTTCATCCCAAAAGAACTTTCTTTCAACACCAAACCTTGCATTGATTAACCGCATGGAATGCCGTGCAGTAAACGCTCCATCCACACCCGGGCTAATCAGGGCGGTATCAGAAAATGCAAATTCCTGTTTATGACAACTGCCGCAGGAGATTGAATTATCAACACTCAGTTGTTTGTCGTAAAACAGCACCCGGCCAAGGGTTGCTTTCATATCATTTATGTTGTTGCCATCCGAATTATCTTTTACAATATAGGAGGGCTTCACCTGATTGGCATAGTTCTCCAGGTTATTTAAACTGATATTATTTCCAAAAACTGCACGTAAAATTGAATCATCCTCCCCGCCGGTATTTTCCGATTTTGAGCAGCCGGCAAAAAAAATGAATGCACTTAAGGTAATAGTAAAAATATACGAAAGCTTTTTCACTGCAAGAATGTTTAGCCCCTTTTGACTGAAGCATGCATCAGAAGTTTAACGGTTTGTTAAACCCCAATTATTCAACATCGTGAAACAAGTCCGCAGTCATTTCTAATGGCTACCCTATCTGTATCAATATATATATGGACTTTTTCCTGATCGTGCCGGAGGATTCTTCAACAAATGGATTTTCTGCTAAAATGAGGGTTATTTTACTACGCTCTGCTGGCGGGGCGAAAATAGAAACTGAGCCAGCAGCAGTGCAACAACGAGAACGCCCACACTCAGGTATCCTAATCTGGAGTAGTGCCCTATTCGCCCGCCTGCTTTTTCAACTACCACAAAGCCTGCTACTAAAGAAGCGAGTCCGGTTCCTGCTTGCTGTAGACTGCTGTTGAAGTTTTGAAAACTACCGCGATATTTGGGATCGGCTACATGACTAACCATTGCCTGAGATGTAACGCCCCGGCCGGTAGAAACCGTGAACCAGCAGGCAAACAATAGCAATACAATCCAGTAAGGAATGGTTACCAGATGGGTGAGTGCAATTACCAAGGGCAAAGAAATGAATACACAAATCCGAAATACTTTCAACTTCCCCACCCGATCGCTTACACGGCCCAGTATATTCGCTGAAAAGAAAGCAGCAGTTCCGCCTACGAGGTAAATGAGCGGTGTAATAGACTTGCTGTATCCGAGGTTAAATTCCAGGAAGGGGTTGATAAACGGTACCACGAGGAAATGCCCGAACATGACAAAACCCGTGAACAGCAAAGCCAGCACTTGTTTTCTTTCAGAAAGCACGCGTTTGAGACCATCAAGTTTTAAGGCTATTTTTTGACCGGGCTCAAGATGGCTGTTTATTTCCGGCAAGTATTTAATAAGAAAGGGAATCAGGAAAAAACCCAGTGCAGCAATGAAAATAAAAGGCGCATGCCAGGAGAACAGATTCGACAAGTACAACGCCAGTGGGATGCCCAGGACTGAGGCGATGGCAAAAGCTGACATGGCAGCACCCATGGCCCTGCCTCGTCGTTCGTAGGTAAATAAATCACTGATGATGGCAATCACCTGTGCACCGATGAGTCCGCCAAATACACCCGCAATCAACCGGGAGACCAGCAGTACTTCATAGGTTGGGGCAAAGCCGCAGGCTAAGGTAGCCAGCAAAAAACCGGTAAAAGCGAATAGTAATGATTTTTTCCGGTCGAGGCTGTCGATAAAGAACGCTGCCAGGAAACCGGAAATGCTGGCAGCAATGGTATAGGCGGCTACCAGCATAGAGAACTGTTGGGGGTTAATTTTAAAGAAAGGCATCAGATAGTTCCCAAGCGGCATCATAATCATAAAATCGAGGATGTGGGTAAAATTCAGGGTAGCGAGCAGGAAGATGATGATGCGTTCTTTTTTGGTCATAGGAGTGCAAAGGTAGAACAGTAAAAGCGCTCATATGATTATTTAACGAACTGTTGATGAAAAAAAAATGATCAGCGGTATTTTAAAAGCATTGTTGTTTCAGGATTTGAAGATGTAGTTTGAGGTTGATCCATCATGAGTACCTGCATCAACAGTGTTGATAATCGAAGAAAATTTATTGAACCTTAAGTCAACAAACATTATTATACCTACCAAACTCTATTACATCATTGTTCCAAGCATGTTGTTGATATGGTGCAGTTACAAATACTTTAGCTATTAGTCCATTTGATTGAAAGGATTGAGGCCAATGTAACGTTGAGGGTAATTTTCTTACATTCCATTTCAAATAAGTTTTTACACCTGCAAACACCAAAGCCATTAGATTTTTAGTGTAAAGGTATTTATGTACGTTACCAATGGATTTCTCCTTCAATATGAGGTGTAATTTTTTGGATATGTTGCTTACACCCATTCCAAAGTGAATATGACTTTTTAAGGTTTTAGCCAATAGTTTTACTCCAACACCTGTATTTAAGTAAGCAGGATCTACAATATAATCATAAGCAAAAACACAATCCAATTTTTGATTATTGTAAAAGCATTTGTATGGGAGGAGAACAATTTGTCCAACAATATTTTCATCATCCAGTGCTAAAAATGCACGTACTTGTAGTCGAAATTTTGTAGTTCCCATTTAAAAATTGCTTGCTGCAAGGATGTTAATCTATTCGCGTACAATCTGGTATTAAATTCAATAAAGCGATTTCTGAAATGTACAGCACTTTCAACAACCTTTAAATTCATGCCGGCAGGTGTGGTTTAAATCAAATCTATGAAATAATATTCAACTTTAATTTTATGTAGAAAATGGAAATTTATATGCCCCAACCTGAAGGACGGAGCAAGAAACATTAAAAATCAGATATGGAACTCTCCAGTCCCAATCGGTAGGTAAGGACAATGTCATCAGATAAAATCAACACTTCAAATCGCCTTGTTTAAATCAGAGGGAGAAGAATAGAAAAGGTTGCAGGGTAGAATAGCCTCATCTGAAAGACAGGGCGGTGAAGGGAGAAGAATAGCCTCATCTGAAAGACAAAGACAAAAAAAAAGCCCCATCTAAAAAGATGAGGCTCTAATAAATATGGCAGCTACCTACTCTCCCGCATTGTGGTGCAGTACCATCGGCCATGAGGGGCTTAACTTCTCTGTTCGGGATGGGAAGAGGTGAACACCCTCGGCAAAACCACCATAAGAAGGTGATAGTTACGAGTTAACGTGACTAAATAAGGTGACATATTGGAGTAAAAGAAGTAAGAATAATAAAAAAATAAAGCTTACGGGCAATTAGTACTACTCGGCTTTGATGTTACCACCTTTATACCTATAGCCTATCAACGTCGTAGTCTTCGACGACCCTTAAAAGTAAACTCA
>JAHBTM010000068.1 GCA_019638635.1 Ferruginibacter sp.
CCTTCAAATGCATCTCCCAATTCTTTGTAATATCCAACATCTCCCAGATCAAACTTCCTGAATATCACCTTTACGGAATCATCCTTGTATTCAACCATCGGTTTTCCGTTGATTAATATATTGTCATCCGTAATCTGGATTCTGATATCCACATCTTTACTTCCTTTTTTTCGAATAATAACCTCTTCAGTTTGACCCTGAGATTCTTTGGGGGGCTGAGCGATTGATTTGTAAGAAACACCGGCCAGTATCCAAATGCCAAATGATAAAATAAGTTGCTTCATAATAATGATGATTTGATATGTACGAAAGGTTTAGTACATCAAAAGTAGGGATAAATCTTGTATTACGAAACGATTCGCAGATGATAAACCTTCTTTAACATGATTTTAAGAAAGTCGAGAGACCTATAATTCAATGAGAAGCTGCCGCAAGGTGTCAATAGCCGGTTGTAAGCCGGCAGGATGTTGCCCGCCTGCGCTGGCAAAATTTTTCTGTCCGCCCCCGCCCCCTTGAATCAATGGTCCGATATGCTCTTTTATAATTTTGGAAGCATCCAATCCTTTGGCCTGAACCACCGTATCGCTGATATCAATTGCCACATAGGCTTTGCCACCGATGTTTGCACAAAGGATTACGAGATGATCATGCAAATGGTTTTTCAGATCGTGGCACAATTTACGCAGTGCATCTGCCCCGGGCACCTCAATGATATCTCCGATGAAGGTTACGTTACCGATGATTTCATCTTTTTGTAACAACTCATTTCGGATGCCTACAAGTTGACGGGCCTCCAGGGATTCAATGCGTTTTTCGAGTTGTTGTTGCTGATCCATCAATTTTTTTACCGATTGCACCGGATCTTTCGTTTTCATAAGATCGGTCAGCAGCTTTACCTGATCTCTTTGTTGCAACAGGAAATCAACGGCGGCCTTTCCCGTCAGGGCTTCCATCCTTCGAACACCGGCGGCTACTGCACTTTCAGCGGTAATTACCAGGGCGCCCAGATTGCCCGTATATCCCACATGCGTACCACCGCAGAGTTCCACTGAATAGGAGGGATCGATGATGACCACACGTACACGATCTCCATATTTTTCTCCGAACAGGGCCATAGCACCGGATTGCATCGCCTCGTCTTTGTTCATTTCTTTAATTACCACCGGTATATTCTCACGAATTTTTGCATTCACCATTTCCTGAATGGCCGTTAATTCCTCGTCGGTTACTTTGGCAAAATGTGAAAAGTCGAAACGCAATCCATCGGCATGAACCAATGATCCTTTCTGTGCTACATGGGTGCCCAACACCTGGCGTAAAGCGGCATGCAACAGGTGCGTAGCGGTATGGTTGGCAGCAGTTTCATTTCTTTTCTGTTCATTGACCTGTGCCCAAACCGGAACATGAATATCAACCGGAAGGGATTGTGTAAAGTGGATGATGAGGTCGTTTTCTTTTCGTGTATCTGTTACCGTTATCTTTTCATCTCCAAATTGAAGGATGCCGGTATCACCTACCTGTCCGCCGCTTTCTGCATAAAATGGGGTGTCTTCCAACACCAGCTGAAACTGCTCTTTTCCCTTTCCTGAAACTTTACGATAACGTATAACCGATGTAGAAAGTGATAGACGGTCATATCCCGAAAACCCACGGCTTTCAGCATCTTGTAAAACCACCCAATCGCCGGTATCCATAGCCGTAGCGGCGCGGCTACGGTCTTTTTGTTTATTCATTTCAGATTCAAATCCGGCTTCATCTACCTGTAATCTGTTTTCCTGAGCAATGAGGCGGGTAAGATCGATGGGGAACCCGTAGGTATCGAGGAGTTCAAAGGCAGCAGCACCGTCAATGGTTTTGCCGGAAACTGCTATGATGGCATCCATTCGCTTCAAGCCTTTTTCCAATGTGCGCAGAAACGCCTCTTCCTCTTCGCGTATAACACGGGTAACAAAATCCTGCTGCTGTTTCAATTCAGGAAACACCGCTTCAAATTTATCGGCGGTTACGCCTACCAGTTGGTAGAGTAACGGTTGCCTGTACTCGAGGTTAGAATAATAATACCGTACGGCGCGTCGCAAAATTCTTCTGATTACGTAACCTGCACCGGTATTTGAAGGTAACTGGCCATCAGCGATGGTGAAAGAAATGGCTCTGATATGGTCAGATAATACCCTGAAGGCAATGCTTTGCTTATCGTCTCCGGCAGTATAGGTTTTGCCGGTAATTTTTTCAGTTGCATGAATGGTATCGAGGAAAATGTCTGTGTCGTAGTTGCTGGTTTTACCCTGCAATACCCTTGTGAGTCGCTCAAAACCCATCCCGGTATCTACATGCCTTGCCGGCAGCGGCTCCAGTGAACCATCTTTCTTACGGTTAAATTGGATGAACACATTATTCCAAATTTCGATTACCTGCGGATGGTCCCGGTTGACCAGTTCGGCACCCGATATGTCCGCTTTTTCTTCTGCACTCCGGCAATCAGCGTGTATTTCGGTACAAGGTCCACAGGGTCCGGTATCACCCATTTCCCAAAAATTATCTTTTTTATTTCCCAGGAGGATATGGCTTTCGTGTACATATTTCTTCCACTCTTCATACGCTTCCTCATCCTTGGGCAAACCTTCCGAAACATCACCTTCAAAAACGGTTACGTACAGGTTTTCCTTGGGGATTTTATACACCTCAGTAAGTAGTTCCCAACTCCAGGCAATGGCTTCCTTTTTGAAATAATCTCCAAAACTCCAGTTCCCCAGCATTTCAAACATGGTATGATGATAGGTGTCTACCCCTACTTCCTCCAAATCGTTGTGTTTTCCGCTTACCCGTAAGCATTTTTGAGTATCGGCAATGCGAGGGTGCGGAGCAGGTTTGTTGCCCAGAAAATAATCTTTAAACTGGTTCATTCCGGCATTGGTGAACAGCAGCGTAGGGTCGTTTTTAATGACAATGGGCGCGGAGGGCACTATTTCATGTTGCTTCTGCCTGAAAAAATCAAGGAAAGTCTGCCGAATGGCTGTGCTGTTCATCATATAACTGAAAAAATGAAGTTGAATGTAGTTTTTAAATATCCATCTATATTTGTAGGCATCTGATGCTGCAAATGCGGCTCAAAGTTAATGAAATGTGGGTTGCATACATCCCGTTTCATCCATCATTCAATCCTTTTTAAAACGGATTGATGTATTCAGTTTTCGCAATGAAAAAACTCAAGTATTATTATAACACCCAAACATTGCGTTATGAAAAGCTGGTTACACCGGTTCGAATCCGTTTGCTACGCTTCTTCGGTTTTTTATCAGCTATGGTGGTCAGCTCAATTCTGGTGATTTATATGTACGATCGCTTTTTTCCTAAACCTAAAAATCTGGAGGCAGATCGCAAATACGAATTGTTGCAGGAGAATTACCGTTTAATCCGGGGCAGGGTTAAAACACTGGAACAACAACTAGCAAAACTGGAACAACGTGATAATGAGGTGTACCGCAGTATTTTTGAGGCAAATCCTTTGCCGGATAGCGCAAGGGTGAAAATGATTGAGAAGAAAGAGGAAATTGATAAAATTAAAGTGATGGAAGATGATGAACTGGGTAAAAGCATAGCCGAACAATTGAATAATATGTCGGCCCGGGTGGCTTTTCAGTTTACGAGTTATGATGAAATATCAAAACTGATTCAAAATCAGGAAGCGAAACTGGCATCCATTCCCGCCATTCAACCGGTTAGCAATAAGCAATTGAACCGTATTGCCAGCGGATTCGGAATGCGTATTGACCCTGTATATGGCACACCCAAAATGCATCGTGGGTTAGATTTTACAGCGCCTCAGGGTACACCGATTTATGCTACCGGTGATGGTACGATACGCATTGCCGGTCGCATGGAAGGCGGTTTTGGAAACTATGTAAAAATCAATCACGGCTACGGTTACGAAACGTTATATGCCCACATGGTGCGCATTAAGGTGCGTCCCGGACAACGGGTGAAAAGGGGTGAAGTAATTGGTTGGGTGGGAAGTACAGGAAAAAGTACCGGACCCCATTGCCATTATGAGGTGCATATTAACGGACAGGAAGTGAATCCTGTGTATTTCTTCTATAACGACCTGAATGCTGAAGAGTACGATCAAATACTGAAAATTGCAGCTACAGGCAGTGCAAAAAGTTTTGACTAACTTTAACCCATGGCTTTAAAACAGGCATCATTTAATTTCGATTTTGAAGATACCACGCCTTCCACACCCCCAAAGGTGGTGGAAGAAATGGCCAAGCCTCTCAAACCCCCTGTACAAGAACCGGTAGAGGTGGATGTTTCTGTTTCTGTGCCCGCTACGAAAGGTAAGGGCAGGGGCAGACTCAAAATTTCTGAGATGGAAGCCGGAGCCAAACTGATTGACATTCCGGATGATGAAATCCTTTTCCAGAAGAGTTATTACAGTATGGGTGCTGTAACCGACATGTTCAAGGTAAACCCGTCTCTTATCCGCTATTGGGAAAATGAATTCTCTATACTGAAGCCGAAAAAAAACGGCAAAGGCGACCGACATTTCCGGCCCGAAGATGTTAAAAACCTGCGCCTGATTTATCACCTGCTGCGCGAAAGAAAATACACCATCGAAGGTGCTAAAACATTCCTCAAACAAAGCGCACGTGCCAGTGAACAATTCAAAATGATTGAATCTCTGAAAAAACTCCGCCAGTTTCTGGTGGAACTAAAAACCAATTTATAATGAAGCGATTACTCGTAGCCGTTAGTGTATGCCTTGCATTCACATCTCAAGCTAATGCACAAACACCCTATGTGGTTACAGAAGATGGGGGATCAAAAATATTGAATGGTATTATTACTAAATATATCCTGATGAATCATCAGGAAGATTTCAAATGGTTCGCCACGAATCAGCAATCCGCCAATACCGGAAGCCCGCTCATACAGGCGATGCAAGCTGCTCCCGTTGGTATACACTTTTTGGTTTTCGGTGGTACCTGGTGCGAGGATACTCAAAATGTACTGCCCAAGTTTTTTAAAATGCAGGAACTGGCAGGATTCCCGGATGCACGTATTGCTTTCATTGGAGTAGACCGCACCAAGAAGTCAATCGGTAACCTCGCAACGGTAATGGGCATAACAAATGTGCCCACCATCATCGTATTGCAGAACGGGGTGGAGAAAGGCCGTGTTATTGAATATGGTAAAACCGGACGTTGGGATGAAGAGCTGAGTGAACTGATTAAATAATCGGATTGGGCTTGGGTGGAGTTGGTCCTTCGTTTTGAACAATGCGGATATCACTCGTATTCGACATATCAAGATCCAGTGATTCCATTTTTTCCTGTAATTCAAAAATGAATTTTTCTTTATAAGTATTGAGTTCATTCATGCTGAAAGGCACGGTGAAAAACTCTATCTGAATTTGGATAGCGTTTTTGTTGAAGTCAGACACAAACACATTGAAATTCTCAATCTCTTCTTTATCTGCATATAAGTGCTGTTTACAAAAATCTGTCAGTTGTTTAATTTTATAACCAGGCGATTTCGGATTCAGCTCCAGCGTAATCGTTCCCCTGCGTTGCGTACGCATGCTCAGATTGTCTACCACAGAATCTACCATTTGTTTATTGGGAATAGTTACCAAAGTTTTTTCACCGGTGCGGATACGTGTACTGCGTAATCCTATTTTTTCAACTGTTCCCGTTACATTATTTACTTTCAGCACATCGCCCACATAAAAGGGTTTATCAAAGAATATAATAAAGGATGCAATTAGGTTTTCGAGGCTTTCCTTAGCGGCCAGGGCCAATGCTGCACCCACAATACTCAAGCCGGTCAGTATTTTACTTACATCCCGGTTAAAGCCCGAATGCAACAGCCAAACCAATCCGATGATACCCAGAACAATTTTTAAAAAATCTCTGAAAAAATTGACAATTTGAATATCGTTTTTATCGTGTGCGCCTGCCCGTTGTAACAATACATAGGCAATAAAGTCCATCAGTTTCAGCAAAAAGCGCATTACGCTAAGGATGATGGCAATGGTACCTAATTGATTTAGTACGTATTGCAGCGACACTCCATAGATCTTGAGTTTCCAAAAGTCGGGATAGTTGAGTTTATCCAGTGTAATCACTGAAACGGTGATAACCAATGCCCATGAGAGCGGCTCCAGAATCATATCGCGAAACACTTCCTTTTTAATAGGGGCAAACTTCTGAATAACATAACACAGCAACCGGATGAGCTGATGTGTGATGAAACGCTTGAAAAGAAATACAAGCGCGATGGTACCCGCAACTACCAGGTAGCTTCGTACGGTATTATCTAAAATTTCTCTTTCCAGAAACTCCATAGCTTGAATTTACTCAGGTAACCTGTACACGGAAACCCCACTTTCAGTTAATAAATATATATAAGGATGCACAACCCTCACCGAGATGGCGTTTGTAAACACTTCGGGAAGTTGTACAAGGCTGCTGATTTTTAGGTTTAAATCTAATCGGTTCATTTCATTTTGGTTGAAACCATACACGGCTGTTGGAGTAAATGATAATGATTGCATGCCGGGAAAAGAAAGGGTGGTTTTGAACGCACCGTAACGATCAAGAACGGTAAAACCGAAACTGCGATCGTACAGGTACACGTAACCGTTATAATCTGTAATTTGATCTGCTTTAACTGCATGGTCGGTAATAAGCCTCAAATCATTGCTTTCTAAGAGTAACTGGCCATTTTCACTGATTTTTTTCAATTTAAAATCCTGTTCATCCAATACCCATATTTCATTATCGTACGATATGCTGGCCGACCGTGCAGAGAATATTTGCATCTTTCTGAGGTTGAGGATGGCGCGCTGGCTCAACATCCGATCCAGAATAACCAGGGTAGTAAAGTTTTTGAAAAATATCAGTGTTTTCAGCGGGTTGCTTACATCAATGAGGGTGGGGTTCCCGAAACGTCTTACATCATTGTACACACTCAGTGAATCTCCGGCGGAAGTATATTTTTTAAGTAACCCCTTTTCGAGCAGGTAGATATGTCCCAGCGCATCTACTTCCATTCGATTAAAATTTCCGGGAATTTGCAACACGGGCTGAAATGTAGTATCTGAAACAGAAACACGAAGACTGTCTTGCGTTTGAGCAATACCGTGCGTTGTTATTATACACGTTAAAAGATATAGGTAGATGTGTTTAATCATCAATCTTTATAATAAAGCAGATTAAGGGTTCCGTTTTCCAGTATTGCATAGCTGTTGTATTTAATCCAGTCGCCGGTATTGATGTACACACTACCGGGTTGAAGTTCGAAGTGTATCGGTAGATGACGATGGCCGAAAACAAAATAATCTACAGGTTCATTTTTCAGCTGTGCATATGCAAATTGTATCAGCCACTCATGGTTGGGCCCATGAAATACTTCATCTGATTGTCCGGTTTTTGCCCTGCTTTTTCTGCTAAAGAAATCTGCAAGTCCTATGCCAATATACGGTGGGAGCACTCCGAACATCCATTTGGAAACGGGATGCCGGAATATTTTTTTAATCATCTTGTAGCCATGGTCGCCGGGGCCTAATCCATCGCCATGACCAATAAACAATTTTCGATTTTGATAATGAAACACACGCGGCTCGTGATACACTTGTATGTTCATTTCCTGCTGAAAGTATTGTTTCATCCACATATCGTGGTTGCCAACAAAAAAGTGAACAGGTATACCGCTGTCGGTGATGGATGCCAGTGTTCCCAATAAGCGAACATATCCTTTAGGAACGACCCTGGAATATTCAAACCAAAAATCAAACATATCACCCAGGATAAATATTTCGGTGGCGTCTTTGCGAATGATATTCAGGAATTCTACAATTTTTTTTTCACGTATCAGGCTTGATGCATGGTCAGGTGCTCCGAGGTGAAAGTCGGACAGAAAATATATTTTCTCGGCAGTATTCACGAATGGGTTTATGGTTTAGGCAGCGATTTAATGTATTCAAACAAATCGCCGGAGGCAATGGGTTCCATGCCTTCTACGCTGTCGTTATACCAATAGATCCACGATATCAATGTGCGATCCTGTAAATTTACACGAACCGGTTCCCTGCGATAGGCAGGTTGTTCGCCCGGCATGGTATTTAATCCTTCGTAGTCATCCAATTGGCTAAATACCCAACTGTAATCTTCGGGATGGTTGAGTTGGTACAATTCACCGGTTAAATAAACAGTTTCATCAGTTGGCTTTGCTACCGGAACAGAGCCATTGTAATATAGTTTACCACGAACCTTACCTTCCCCCAAAAAAGTAAAATGTGCAGTGAGGTATTTGTATGCTTCATTTTGAAAACCGCTTCTCAGCGAACCATATACAAACAGGCGATGTTTAGAATCCATAGCAGTAAAGTTTTAACCGTCAACTAAAAAGCAATATACTTCTTTTGGTCCGTGCACACCGGTCACCAGTGTTTTTTCAATATCAGCTGTTCGGCTGGGGCCACTGGCAAAAGTGATAAATGACGGAAGTGAATGGCCGTATTTTTCTTTTAAAAAGTATAATGCATCTTTCAAATCATACACCAATTGATGGTTGTATGCTACACAAATATGAACCGGAGCATAAATGCCGGAGGTGCGGCCATGAGGTTGTTGAGAAGTAAGTACCATTGTTCCGGTTCTGGCTACGAGGTATGCGCAACCGGTTATGGAAACATCACAATCATCCAGTGTTGGATGGGTTTTCAGAATACCACAATACTTTGCCATTGCAGCATCCGCACAATACACCTTATTCCATTCTTTCAGGTGCAGCAAGTTGCTGAGTTGTACACGAAGTTCGTTTTCGTTTTCACACAGCGCAAATTTCCCCTGCAGGGCAGTAAATGCTTCTGCAAACAGCACTGTTTCATCTTCTGACGGAGGGGAAAACAATCCTGATGAAGCATCATGTACAGGAAAAGGCACAGGCACTGATGTGCTCAGTGCCTGGCGTATCTTTTTCAGCATATTTTCTTTTGAAGCCGATGCGTTCATACTCAAATTTGAGGTGGATTCTTTAATTCTTCGGGTAAACTTACCGGAGGTTCTTCCGGCGCTACAACCGATTGTTCATCTATATCCAGCAATTTCTTTTCTTCAAAGGGCCTTTTACCAATCAGCGCTTCCACATCGCTCTTGAACAACACTTCTTTCACCAGTAATTCTTTAGCTAGCTTTTCAACTTCGTTGCGCTTTTCTGTGAGCAAGGCTTTGGTTTTGGTATAAGCACTATCAATCAGATTCCGTACTTCCTGATCAATCATTTTCCCGGTTTCCTCGCTGTAAGGCTTGGTGAAATAATTTTCCTGCGCAGGGTCGTAGTAGCTGATGTTTCCAACCTTATCATTCATGCCATACACTGTAACCATGCTGTAGGCTATCTTGGTGATTTGTTGTAAATCGTTGCTGGCGCCGGTACTTATTTTACCGAAGAAAATTTCTTCAGCAGCTCTTCCGCCGAGGGTCATACAAATTTGATCGGTTAATTGATCAGTATTATACAGGTATTGTTCTTTTGGTGTGTATTGGGCATATCCGAGTGCCGCGGTACCGCGTGGAACAATAGTCACCTTTAATAACGGGTACGCATGTTCGAGGAACCATCCGCAAATGGCATGGCCCGCTTCATGGTATGCAATAATTTCTTTCTCCTCAGGAGAGATGATTTTGTTTTTCTTTTCCAATCCGCCAATCACCCGGTCAATGGCATCCTGAAAATCGCTCATATCAACAGCTTCTTTATTTTTTCTGGCGGCAATCAGTGCGGCTTCATTACAAACATTGGCAATATCGGCGCCTGCAAAGCCTGGAGTTTGTTCGGCCAGTTTATGTATGTCGAGTTTTTGCGATGTTTTAATTGGGCCGAGGTGCACTTTAAAAATGGCTTCACGTCCGTTTAAATCCGGTCGATCGATTGAAATCTGCCGGTCGAAGCGTCCGGGGCGCAGTAATGCGCTATCCAAAACATCCGGACGATTGGTAGCCGCCAGGATGATGATACCCAAATCGGTTCCGAATCCATCCATTTCCACAAGCAACTGGTTGAGGGTGTTTTCTCTTTCATCATTACTCATCATTACATTCTTACCACGTGCTCGTCCTATGGCATCTATCTCATCTATAAATATTATACACGGTGCTTTTTCGCGGGCTTGTTTGAAAAGGTCGCGTACACGGCTGGCACCTACACCCACAAACATTTCCACAAAATCACTTCCACTCAAACTAAAGAAAGGCACTTGTGCTTCACCGGCAACTGCTTTAGCTAACAGGGTTTTACCGGTTCCGGGTGGGCCTACCAACAGGGCGCCTTTAGGTATTTTACCACCCAGGGAAGTGTATTTTTTAGGGTTCTTGAGGAAGTCTACAATTTCCATTACTTCCACTTTGGCTTCATCCAGTCCGGCAACATCACTGAAAGTAATATTAACCCGTGTACCCTTATCGAACAAAGTGGCTTTAGATTTACCGATACTAAAAATGCCTCCGGGTCCGCCTCCGCCTCCGGGTCCACCCATCTTACGCATCATCATCACAAATAAAAATCCGATGAGCAGGATAGGCAGTAAGGTGCTGAGCAACTGACTCAGTACTTCTCCTTCATTATCCGGCCTGTCGGGCACTTGCTTCACTTCAGGGTGTTTCTCATAGAATTCACCCATCTGCGAAGCAAAAGTTTTATCATCAATAATGTTGAAGTACAATTGCGGGTTTCCGGAACTTATTTTAATGGCAGAGGAGTAATTATCAACTCTGGAAGGCTCTTTCGGATCGTTAAGGATAGCGGTATAGAGCTCTTTTTTATTTTTAAGGCTATCGGGATGTAAAAATACACGAACAATTTTTTTATTGCGGATGGTCTTTATTTTCTCAATATCTCCTTCCTTCAGCATAGTATAAAAACTCTGCTGATCGGTTTCTACGCCCGAACTGCTTGAATTATAAAATACATTGTAGAAGATGATGATCAGGAATAAAACACCGTACACCCAGAAAATATTAAATCTGGGTTTTTTCTTTGGATCTTCAGCGCCCGGTGGCCTGTCGGTTGGTTTCTTGTTTGAATTTTGCTGGTACATGTTGATGTTGCTGGCGTGTGGTTTAGGTGTTTTAAGAGTTGTGTTCAATCAATGGGGCATCGCTCCACAT
>JAHBTM010000069.1 GCA_019638635.1 Ferruginibacter sp.
GGCGGTTATGGTTTTCTTCAGTATTAATATAAAAGGATACCGTTACCGTCGATCGTACGTGTACCATCGGGGCCGGATACTTTCACATTGTCAAAGGTAATGGTAGTACCAGGTTGACACTTTTGCATCATATCTGATAGCGAAGCCAAACTGTTACTATTAATAGTTCTTGGTGTAACATTAGGGAAACCGGCTCCGGAGAAATACACAGTGGCACTTACCACATTATATTTCAAATCGAAATCAAAGTTTTCCAATTCAGCACGGCAGAATTGTTGGTTCTTAAAAGTTACAGAAGGCATTCTGTTTCCACCCGGACCTACTTTAAACACAGGGTTTGGAATTCTCTTTACCCTGAATTCAAAATTGGTGGGCTTCTTATCAGCTGTAACGGTGATGGTAGCTTTACCTACTGTACTTACCCGTACAGTTCTGTTTGAACCGTTTCCGGTGATGGTACCGCCAGTCATTGACACCTGGGTTTTATCCCAGCCGGTAGGCGAACCAATGGTTACCGGGTTGTCTACCCCGATGTAGAACACGTTCATTTTATCGAGCATCACCGCAGCACCGCCGGGTGTACCTACCACGTATTCTACTTCTTTGGTTTCGGTTTTTTCGTTGCCATCCTGGTCTTTGTACTTGATGGTTACCGGCACTTTACGTTGTCCTGCGCCGGAAGCAGTTACTTTGTACGTTGCTTGTCCGTCAACCACTTGCTGAGGGGCTCCTCCGATAGTGATTTGAGGTTGAGCAGCAGAACTATACGCTCCGATACCGGCTGTAATCACCAATTCCTGTCCGGGCATTACATAGTTTGAACTTTGGCCGAGTAATACACCGGTTTTATCAAACCTTACTGCTACCTCACCAATTTTGTTATGGGCGAATGTGACAATTTGGTTTTCGGCATTTTTCACGTTGTTCTGGAACTTACTCAACAAGGTGATAGATGCAACAGTAGGCATCATACGGAAACTGGCGGTGATGTTATCCTTGGCAGGATCTAACTCCACCGGGAAAGTTTTCTCGAAGGCTGCTTTCACTTCCGGATGGAGGTTCAGCATTTTGTTCTTGAATTCTTTCAATTTGGTATCCAGTTCCTTTCCTTTTCCTTCGGTATCCATTAAACGAGAGGAGGCGTTCAACTCATCCAGTTTAAAATCTTCCTCCATTTTTTTACTCACAGGATTTTCCTTCAAAATAGGGTTTCCTTGTTCGTCTACTTTCAAACCTGACGCAGTTTTCAATTGCTTTTTCAGGTCTTCGAGGTGGTCCATCATAGCCTTCGCATGCTGCTTTGCACCATTTGCAATCACGCCCCACTCTTCAGCTTTAGCGCGAGATGCCGGGTCAGCCTTCTTCGCTTCAAAAGATTTGAAGATGGTTGCATTTGCATTTTCGAGGTTATTATTAGAACTCACCAGACTAGAATCAACGGTTTTAAAGGCGTCGATTACTTCAGCTGATACGTTCAGCGCCAGCAGGGCAGTGAGTACGAGGTACATCACGTTGATCATCTTCTGCCGGGGCTCTTTAGGCAATGCCATATGTAAGTAATATTAATTTGTTTATGGAATGTTGTTCAGTTAAAATGTGGTGATGGGCGATTATCTTCCCTGCATAGCAGTCAACATGTTGCCGTACACCGAGTTCAGCTTGCTCAGGTTGTTTGCCAGTGCGCCGATTTGCTCTTTTGCTTTTTGAGCATCATCTACGCTGGACATCATAGCCTGGCTAGCCTCAGCCATTTTACCATAGAAAGCATTCAATGCCTTTAAGTGATTGTTGCTTTCTTTCAGTTCCAGTTCATAAATCGTATTCAGTGAACCCAGGTTTTTCGTTAACACCTGCACCTGCTCGTGGAAGCCTTTAGCGCTTTCAGAAGCGGAGTTGAAAGATGACATGGTAGCAGCACTGCTAGAGAATGCGCTGGCCATGGTTCCGATAGCCTGAGTAGCCTCTTTGGTTTTGTTTGAAAAATCACTGGTAGATTTTACCACATCGCTCACATCTGAGATGCCGGCAACAGAGGTTCCCAGTTTGTTGAAACCTTCACCCAGCTTTTTCAGGCTGGTTGGGGTAATATCAGCTTCCAGTAACATCTTATCCATGCTCTTCAAAGGAGAAGATGCTTCTGCAGCAACCGGCTCCGGACCGCCTTCCGGTGGAGGAGATAACCAGTACAGTAATGCGTAGCAAAGGAAGATGGCAGCCTCAGTATACAGACCAACCTTCAACCAGATATCCGCACCGGGAGCGTGCGTAATTTTGAAAAGTGCACCTAAAAGTACAGGTACCGCCGCAGCAGATACGAAAATGTTCAGGATTCTATCAATCGGACGAGATTTCCCAGCAGCCATAATTTAGTTTTTTAAGTTTTTGTGGATTTAAAATGGTTAAGAATATACATAGTTTAAGTGCAACCCGTTTATAACGCAACGGGTTACACTAATATTTTTCAGTAAGAGTTATTTAAAATTTTTCTATCTACCGCGTTTTTTTGAAGATGTAGAAGGAAGATCAATTACACTGCGGAAACCGATATATGATTTAGCGGTATCCTGGTATTCATAGCTACGGGTGCTGGTTTGCAGGAAGTATGCCACATCTTTCCAGCTACCACCGCGCAATACTTTACGTTTCATACGTGGAGGATCAGAATCCTTTGCATTCCAACGAATGTCGGGGTTCATATCATGCTGGAAGTTGTAACCACCTTCTGCATATAAAGATAAGGTCCATTCTGCTACGTTACCAGCCATGTTGTACAAACCATAGTCGTTTGGCCAATAGGCATCTGCGCGTACTGTGTAAAATCCACCATCCTCAGGATAGTTACCACGGCCGGGTTTGAAGTTAGCCAGTAAACATCCTTTTTTATTACGAATGTACGGACCACCCCATGGGTATTGTGCCTGAGAGCGACCGCCACGGGCTGCATATTCCCATTGCGCTTCCGTTGGCAGGCGGAAATCTGATTCCGGAGCACGCTTCTTTTTTTCTAGGTAAGAATTGTAATAATGTGTACGCCATTCGCAGAATGCGTTGGCTTGTTTCCAGTTCACGCCAACCACAGGATAGTTACCGAAGGCTGGATGACTGAAATATCTTTTTGCCATAGGCTCATTGTATGAGTATGCGAAATCGCGCACCCAGCACAGTGAGTCAGGATAAACCGGAATCTGTTGTTTTACAATAAAGGCCGAGCGTGGAATGGTAACATCCCTGTTCTGAGCAGCTGCTTTATAATCGAAAGTTTCAGATTGGTACACTATTTTTTTAGCATCCAGTTCTTTTTTACCGAACAATCTGTTATCCGGAGTCAGGATAATAGCGTCAATTTTTTCAACGGTAGCCTTATCACCCCATTTGATGGTAGATGCTCTTTTCCAATCAACATATTCATTACCATCCGCACCTTGCTTCACATACCCCATCAACTTGGCAGCGATTGAATCGCGTACCCAATTGGTGAACTGACGGTACTGGTTGTTGGTAATTTCAGTAGCATCCATCCAGAATCCACTGATAGATACTGCTTTGTTGCGCGCGGTAAAAGCATAATTGATGTCTTCATCGCTGGGCCCCATGTGGAAAGTTCCAGCCGGTACGTATACCATACCCAGCGGCTTTTTGATATTGGGACGTGCACCCGGTGCGACACCATGGAGTTGTCCGTCGTCAGGCAACTTACCAGACTTCTTCTTTCCGCTAATCAGCTTACAGCTGGAGGCAGAGGTAAGGACAGCTATTACAGCTACAAAATAGAATAACCGATGCGTCATTTTGTTAAACTTTGAGGGTAATGGGCAAATGTAATGTTTTTTTCGCTTTTTCAAATTCATTTAAAAATCCGAAAAGAATAAAATTTACAATAAATCTTAATCCCGAAATGTAATAACGTCCCAAATAGTGAATTATTGTTAAGTAAGGTTATTGAATCAAATCTTTCTCAATAAAATTTTTAAGTTCCTGTACACTGCCCATCGGCGGGAAACAGGTAAAATCGTTGCAAACATTGATATTTACTGCATTTTCCGGTAAACATCCGTCAGGCCCCGATTTTTTTTGCCCACCAATATTAGGTTGTAAAACTTTATTGGGCAAATAAATTTTCAAAATTTCTCTGAATACGGTGTTAAAAGCACCTCCGGAAACTTCAATCCGGTAAATTCCACGGTTGTGTTTCAGCATATTGAGTGCCCAATGTGCAAAAGAGGCCGGATATTTTATCGCCACTCCTTGTGTTGCATCCAGCATATCCTGAGCCATACGCCCGAAATTCCATTCAGGCCTCAAAGCATGCAGGGACAACAGTACCGCAGCCATCATACTATTGCCGGATGCCTGGGCATTATCCATCATTTCTGTTGTTCTCCACACCGTATCCGCACAAAAATCAGCCGTATAGTAAAACAACCGGGATCCTGCATCGTAAAAATGCTTTATCACAAACTGCACCAGTTTACGTGCTTTTTCCAGGTACATTTCCTCGCCGGTGAGTTGAAACACATCCAGTGCAGCCTGCGCCAGGCTGGCATAATCATCCAAAAATCCTTCAATGGTTGCCTTTTGGGAATACGTATGCCATAACGCACCCTCCGGGGTTTCAAAAGTTTTTGCAAGCCATTGAAACAAACGGACCGCTTCCGTGGCATAGGCATCATATTGCAATGCAGCATACGCCTTGCAGTATGCGCTCACGAGCAAGGCATTCCAGCACAATAGTTGTTTGGTATCAGTAGCCGGAGGAATGCGTTTATTCCTTTCCGTTAGTAATGCGTTTAAAGACGTACTGTATTCCTCTAACAGGTTTTTTCCGGATGCATCTTCGTTTGCAAACGGGCTGTTGTTATAATGTAAGATATTCCTGCCTTCCCAATTTCCATTTTCTCGTACATTAAACGCGCGGCAGAAAGCCTCTGCATCTTCACCCACCACCTGTTTCACTTCATTATGGGTCCATACATAATATTTCCCTTCCTCGCCTTCAGAATCTGCATCCAGTGCTGCATAATATCCCTCACCTGCTGAAAGCATATTGCGTTGAAGGAAACAAATGGTGTGTTGAATACAGGATGCATACAGTGGTTTACCGGTGTACTGATATGCTTCTGACAGTGTAGTAATTAAATAGGCCTGATCGTACAGCATCTTTTCAAAATGCGGAACCAGCCAGTATTCATCGGTACTGTATCGGGCTATGCCACCCCCCGCCTGATCGTATATACCACCTGAAATCATCTGGTCGAGTGTATGGGTTGTGTGTTTCACCCATGCTGCATCGTTAAAAAAATATCCGGCAGCCATCAGGTATTGCATACAAAACCATTGAGGAAATTTTGGTGCGCGTCCGAACCCGCCATGTGTGGTATCAGCACGCAACATCAAATCGTCAGCCATTGCTTTAAATGGAACCGGTTCTATACCGGGTGTATGGGTATGCAACCATTGGGTGTGGGCATCCTGCAAATGAAGGAAAAGCCGGTTGGCTTGTTCACTAATGGGGTTGGGTTCGGTACGCCACGCCCGATGAATCGATTGGAGTACTTCTAACCAGGAGGGCCTTCCATGCATTCGTTCAGGCGGGAAATAAGTGCCCCCATAAAACGGCTTCAAATCAGGTGTAAGAAAAACATTCAAAGGCCAGCCGCCTTGTCCGCTCATTGTTTGAACAGCCTCCATCAGGGTGTGGTCAATATCCGGGCGTTCCTCACGGTCAATCTTAATATTGGTAAAATGCTCGTTCATGAAGCGGGCCACCACCACATCTTCAAAACTTTCGCGTTCCATTACATGGCACCAGTGACAGGCAGCATATCCGATGCTTACCAGCACGGGCAAGTTACGGTCTTTTGCTAATTGTATTGTTTCCGGATTCCATGCATACCATTGTACCGGATTATGGGCATGTTGTAAGAGATACGGGCTGCTTTCGTGTTGAAGGGCATTGGCAAAACGTGACATTCCCGAAAATACTGAATCCCTATAAGGATTGAAGGTATTTTTCCAATGCACTGATCATGCTGGGGGTTTGAGGCATTGGTGCTTTTATTTCCAATACCAATCCGGCCTCTTCCGCAGCTTTTATGGTATTGGCACCGAAGGCGCCCAGTGTAGTACCATTCTGTTGGTATGCCGGGAAATTTTCGAGCAGGCTTTTCACACCTCCCGGTGTAAAAAAACAGATGATATCATAATTACGTTCTATGACTTCGCGGATGTTGTTGCTGATGACATGATACAATACCGGTGTGGCATACTCGCACTGATTGTTTTTAAGCCAGTTGGTAATTTCACTATCGAACGATTCAGAACAAGGGTACAGGAATTTCTCGTTGTCTTTATGCTTGTTGATGACATCGAATAAACTCTTGTTGGTACCATCGGCACCATAAAATACTTTTCTTTTTCTGAACTGAATGAATTTCTGGAGATACAATGCAACCGCTTCGGTGATACAGAAATATTTTGTATCCTGCGAGATGTTGATCTTCACTTCATCGCATATGCGGAAGAAATGATCAATGGCATTTTTACTGGTGAAGATGACCGCCGTGTAGGCACTGATGTCTATCCTTTGTTTTCTGAAATCTTTTGAAGGAATGCCTTCCACAATGACAAACGGACAAAAATCAACCTGAACGTTGTAATTTTTGGCAAAGTCGAAGTATGGCGACTTATTGCCGTCAGGTGCCGGTTGGGTAATGAGGATTGATTTGATTTGTTTAGATGTTTTTTTCTTCAATTCCTTTACTTCAGATTTCGCCATACTCATTTATCCTGATAATGTTTGCAAAGTTACGCAAATTCAGGTAAATATTTCATTGCAGCTTTATATATTAAAAGCAGCGGCAGCATTTCAACTCCCACGAGGTACAAGAAAAAGTGGAACCGGCTAACTTGTAAACGCCTGTGCAGGTTTTCGTAAGACCGTAAAAAACGGAGTAGGAACATCCCCACAATGACGATCACAGATATGGTAAATACGATATCCGATAACGGTGCTTTTGAGAAAGCCATCATCAGCAGAACGGGTAGTAAAACAACCCCAATAATTTTATTAACCAGAAACACAATGAAAATATACGTTTCGGATTCTTTACTTAAACCACTCACCCAACCTGCAAACCGGATGACGGCAAACTTAACAATGTACATTACTGCCACAGCTGCCACAATAACGGCCAGCAATACCGGGGCTATGCCCACTTGCTGTTGGATGCTGTGTAATATCAGCAGATAGAGATAAAAACCGGCTGTAAGCACAAACAATATATTAAACAATAAGGAGGGCAACTTTGCCTGTAATAACTGATCGGTAATTTGTCCTTGCCGCAGGGATGTATTGAAAAACACCCGGAACAGATTAGATAAATATTTTGGGAAAGCAACACGGCACAACGCAAAAAGTGTCAACAGAAAAAGGATGTAGTAAAAGTGAAAGTTCTGATCGGTTCGATGCTTGGGAATTTCCTTGAAGGCCGCCGGCGTTTGGGCAAAACGTATCAAATGATTATCCTCCAGTATTGCATGCAGAGGGTTTGAAGGTATCAAAACCGCAGCGTCTGTTTGTTGCTGTTGTACTATAGAGACTGTGTCCGGCACCGGAGGTTGCGGATACACCGTTACCGGTAAGGCAATCATCAAACAACCGAATAAAAAAATTGAAAAATATCGCATGGAATGGCTCAAAAATAATTGATATAACCGATATGCACTTTAGAAGCTTCGCGGAGGTTGAACGGCACATCACTTCGTTTTCCGGCAGCATAGCTCACATTCAGTAATCCCAATTTTGTTTCCAGCATAATACCCAATCCGCCACTGATGAACGTTTTGTTTAGTCTCGACACACTACTGTATGAATAGGCCATATCTGAAAACACAAAGAGGTAGGAATTCATACCCGACAAATACCTGAGTTCTGCCGTGCCGATTGCATACCGGTCAGAAAAAATACCTTCTTCATCAAAGCCCCTCAACGTTCTGAATCCACCGATACGGTACTGGTCGTTCCGGAAAACCTGCGGACTGTAATACATTCCACCCTGGAGGCCGGTTTTCAGCACCACATTCTTCTTTACCGGGAAGTATTTAGCCGCCTTGAGTGTAACGTTGATCTGGTAACTTTTGGTAGAAATGGAATCGTACAGGCTGCCATAATCGAAACTGGGGTCTTCCAATTGTAACACGTCCGGGTTGGGTTTCACTTTTTTAATACCAATCAGCGCACTGGCCTGCCATTCAAAACCTTTGGTAGGGTTTAGCCGGTAATCTGTTCCAAAGGATTCAAACTGCAAACCGGTATTCACTGCGCTCATATCAATGATATCGGGCAACCGCTTAGATGACTTTACCAGATTGGTATCAATTCCTCCTGCCAACAAATTATTTCCCTGAAACTGGACTATAAACTTACCGGAACGAGTAGACGAAAATGCATATTGCAGTCCGAGTTGGGCATTCAACTGCAGAAAACTGGAATCTTTTTTGTACATATCGAACAACGCTTCTATGCCAAAAGATGAGCGCAGCATGTACGGAATATTAAAACCCAGATTTAACCGGGGAGAATTGCGCTGGAGTTGCTGCCATTTGAGCATGATTGATTCACCACTACGCAACATGTTTTTCAAATCAAGGTCTACGTCGCCCGTGAGTTGTAGTTTACCTGTTTGAACCGGATCGGGAACAAATCCCACAATAAAATTCACTTTACTGCTTTTACGGGGGTCAGCGTACAGATTGAGTACAGCCCCCGAGCCGGTCATACTGATATCAGAAGGTTGCAGGGATTTCAGAAAGGGCAACTCCATCATTTTCTTATCTACCTGTCGTAACCGATCACCATTATAAGCACTCCTGTTTTTTATACCCAGGTACTGTTGCAGGAAGTTGGAGCTTACTTTCCCCTTGCCTATGATACGAATGCTGTCAATTACGTACGGTACTGATTTATCTATTTTGAGTACTGCAGAAAACATTCCGGGTTGCAACTGTACGCTGTCAAAAGACAGGCTTGCAAAAGGATACCCGTTGTTTTCATAGTAATCAAGCAGTCTTTTTTTTAGTTTGTACACTTCAGCAAGATTCAGTGCCCTCCCGTCCCACTTTCTTTTATAAAAACCTGCTGCCTGCAAAGCCGCTTCATCCACATTTCCTTTATTCAATTTTTTAAGGGTGTACCAATCTCCGACAAAAAGATGCACGGTATAGCCGGTAGAATCTTTTTGCAAGCTGTCAACCGATGCCGTCACATATCCTGCAGCAGCAAACAATGCGGGAAGATCTTGTATATATTGATTGGCCGAAGAATCGGTATTGAACTGCTTTTGAATGGTAATGCCCTGCGGTTTAAAGGCACTATCTTTGTCGGTATATTTCACACTTAATTCCGTTCCGCTCGTTATGACACCCTGCGCCGGAGCGTTTTTCAGGCAGCCCAGTGCGCAGCAGAGAAACAGCATCAGGAGTCGGACAATGTGCATTCGGTAAAGAAAATGATAATTTGTAAAACTACAATTTGGCTGGCATTTATATTCATATCCCATTTTGCAGGAAGGCATGTCATTATTGCAACTTCCATTTTTCCACTTCTTTCAGTCAGCGGGATCGGGTATTAAACGCAATACGTAAGGAGATAGAAACCACCCCACCGAACTTTAACATCCACGAAACCATAGACACCATTTATTTTGGAGGAGGCACACCGAGTTTGTTGACAGAAGCAGAACTTTTAATGCTGATGGATGCGTTGAAGCGGTTTAAAATAAAAACGGATGCAGAGATTACACTGGAAGCTAATCCTGACGATATTCAGCCGCACCAGTTGGAGCCTTGGTTGCGTGCCGGCATCAACCGGTTGAGTGTAGGTATTCAAAGTTTTGACGAATCAGAACTAAAGTGGATGAACCGTTCACACACCGCAGCTCAATCATTGAATGCATTAAAAGAAATTACAGCAGCAGGGTTTACGAATTACTCTGCTGATTTAATTTATGGTTCCCCTTTATCATCCCATGCATCATTAAAACACCACCTCGCTGTATTGTTGGATGCTGGTGTACCGCATCTTTCATGTTATGCCCTTACCGTAGAGCCTCAAACTGTGCTCGATTATAAAATTCAAGCTGCACAAAACAGCGCACCTGATCCGGAAGTGCAATGGGAACATTTCAATATGATACGGGAAGTATTAGGCCATGCAGGATATGAGCATTACGAAATCAGCAATTTCGCACTTCCGGGTATGCGCAGTGTACACAACAGCAGCTACTGGAAAGGTGCACCTTACATGGGATACGGGCCTTCAGCGCACAGCTACAACGGTATCGATGTTCGCAACTGGAACGTATCTAACAATATCGAATACACGAAATTAATGGAAGCAGGTCTTCCAGCCGGAAGTGGGGAAACGTTAACGCATAACCAACGAATGAACGAGCGTATTATGATATCGCTCCGAACCATGGAGGGTATTGATCTTATTGCTTTTGAACAAGCCTTTGGTGCAGCCGCTACCGATTTACTGATACAGCGTAGTGTGATCTATTGTACCCGTGGCGAACTGGTGCACGACCAAAACACCTTGCGCTTATCTGATTCTGGTAAATTTCTGGCGGATGGCATTGCTGCGGGTTTGTTTGTTTAAACCAACACAGATTCTATATGCTTAAAACCTTCTTCCGGAGATAAGCCTTCCCATAAAATACGGTACAAAGTTTCCGCGATGGGCATATCTGATTGAACGGATTGATTCAACAGATACATGCATTTACTGGCGTTATATCCTTCGGCCACCATGTGCATTTCCAGTTGTGCGGCTTTCACGGTATATCCCTGTCCAATCATGGTACCAAACGTGCGGTTTCGGCTGTGCAACGAATAACAGGTTACTAACAGATCGCCAAGGTACACTGATGCGGCGTAGTTTGTATGTTCAGTACTGTTGGGCGTGTTGCCATGAACAATATATCCCACTTCGGCATTGATGATACCGGCTTTACGAAGAAAATTCGCCATTTCATCACCACTGTTGGCAATCAGCACACTTCTGAAATTATCACCATAATCCAGTCCGTGTGCCATACCTGCCCCTACGGCATAGATATTTTTCAACACCGC
>JAHBTM010000007.1 GCA_019638635.1 Ferruginibacter sp.
AGAACGAAGTTTTGAGGTAGACGATCTGATGCGGATAGCTCAAGATGGAAGGGGTGTTATCAGCATTTTAAGGTTGATGGACTTACAAGACCGACCTAAATTGTTCTCAACATTCATGTTGCAATTGCTTTCAGAGTTGTATGCTACCTTACCGGAAGAAGGGGATTTAGACAAACCGAAATTGGTGATGTTTATAGATGAAGCTCATCTGGTATTTCAGGAAGCTTCCACTGAACTATTGCGCCTGATAGAAACAGTCATTAAATTGATTCGTTCTAAAGGAGTGGGCATTTTCTTTTGTACGCAAAACCCAATGGATGTTCCTGCACCGGTACTCTCGCAATTGGGTTTGAAAATTCAACATGCATTGCGTGCGTTTACAGCAGCCGACAGAAAAATGATCAAACAAACCGCAGAAAATTACCCGCTTACTGAATTTTATAAAGTAGATGAATTGATTACCCATCTTGGAATCGGGGAAGCACTAATTACGATGTTGAATGAAAAAGGGATTCCTACACCACTGGCGCACGTAATGTTATGTTCACCCAAAAGCCGGATGGATATTTTAACTCAGTCGGAAGTAGATAAGATTAATGCATCTTCCAGGCTAATAAAAAAATACAACGAAATCATCGACAGCGACAGTGCACATGAAATGCTGACCCGAAAGCTGGACACGGCTGCAGAAGCTGCACCCGAAGAGCCGGCTAAGAAACCGGCCAGGCCGGAGAAAAGCACTATGGAAAAAGTGACTGAAAATACCGTAGTGAAGAGCATGATGCGCACAGCAGGCAATACAATTGTTCGTTCCATCCTGGGTTCCCTTGGTATTGGCTCGCGTAGAACAAAATCGAAATCTTGGTTTTAGAAATCAAGGAATCCAACCGCATATAAAAAGTATCTTAAAAATGCACCAGATTTAATGGATTGAAACAAGGTTTGATATCCATTATAACGGACTTTTATTCACAGTCTACCGGAAGAATGTATGGTGATTTTTGTGTGATGGGCGGAAAATATAAAAATCTAAAGTGTTAGTAATCAGGATAATATAATTTAATTCAAATTATATTAAACACCTTGTAGAAAAAAAACTATAAAATAATTTGTGGATATTGATTTCGTGCTTATCTTCGTCTTGGTTTTTCATAGGATATTGGATTTTAAAGCGGGACTAGATTTCTATCTTGGTCCCTTTTTTTATGCCTTAACCCTAACCAGTTCACCCCGTTCGTTCAAAACTATCATGGATTCAGTTTCCAATAAATGGATAGCGTTTCGTGTGGCGTTCAATCCGAATTGTGATTCCAGTGTATTGATTTTAACCGGCCCGTGGCGAAGTAGTTCAAGAATTTTTTCAGCTACGGCGAATCCATTCCCTGAAACATTCTTTTCTTTTTTCTGCAGACAGATATCACAAATGCCACAATCCTGTACAGAGGTATCTCCAAAATAGTGAGCAATGAATGTACTGCGGCAAGTATGTTGTTGTTCAAGATAGGTTACCATATGTTCCAGGCGTTTACTAAACACTTCTTTTCTTTTGAGGTGCTCAGTATAATTAAAAGAGAAGTCATCCTGATACATACGGTTCAATGTAAGAAATACAGAAGGCTGTTCAATTCTTGCCCTGTATTCAATGATGCCCATTCCGTGTAGTTGGTGTAAACTTTGTATGATTTCCGTCATATCGGAATACATGAATCGTGCAAGCGAAAATTCATTCAGTTTCACATCATGGTCGAGGATACCTTCGTACATCCTCAATAATCCTTTAATGAGTTGATTCAGGTGTTCAAACCCGGTATCGAGGGATCGCAGGGTTTCAGTTTCTACGGTAAAGCGAACCGTTGAAGGCTGCCATGTGCTTTCATTGAAACTCAGGATACCGGCTTTTTCAAGTGCTTGTATGGCATAGGTAGATTCGAGGATGTTCAAACGGAAGTTCTCAGAAAAACGGCCGGGATCGAATGGGTAGAGATTTCCGGCACCGATTCCGGCAGGAACCCCTAAATAATTCATCAGTGCGAGATACACACTTTTGATTTGTTCGTACGATGGAAAACGGGTGTTCACCATGTTTCGAAGTTGAGCCGCATCACCCGGAGTGGTCAGCAGAATGGCTTTGCTATACTGCAAGTCTCTGCCTGCACGTCCGGCTTCCTGATAATAGTTTTCCAGGCAATCCGGTGTATCAAAATGCACCACCAGCCGTACATCGGGTTTATCGATACCCATTCCAAAGGCATTGGTACAAACCATCACTTTTGTTCGGCCTGAAACCCAGTCTTCTTGTTTTCGTGTACGCGTTTCCGTTGTAAGCCCTGCATGGTAAAAATCAGCCGAAACGCCCTTCATTATCAACAAGTCGGCAACGGCTTTTGTTTGCCGCCTGCTTTTACAATACACAATACCGCAATCTGTTTGGCCATTGAATATTTCACTGATGTAATGGTGTTTGGATTCCGGTTGTATAACAAAGTATGCCAGGTTGGGTCTTTCAAATGATTGACGAAACCTGTTCAATGTATGTAAGTGCAATTGCACGGCGATATCTTCCTGAACTTCTTCAGTTGCGGAAGCTGTCAAGGCAATCACCGGAATATCGGGCAGTTGCTTTCTGATTTGATTAATTTTCAAATAGGCCGGCCGGAAATCATATCCCCACTGAGATATGCAATGCGCTTCATCAATGGCCAGCAAACGAATATTCATGTCGGATAATTCGTTCTTGAATGCGGAGCTGTCGAGTCTTTCAGGAGATACATATAAAAACTTAAGTGCACCGGCAGTCGCCAATTCAAGTATATCCTGAATTTCACTATTAGATAAACCGGTGTGAATAGACTGTGCGGGGATATTTCTTCTGTTCAGTTGTTCCACCTGGTCTTTCATTAATGCAATAAGTGGACTAACCACCAGGCACATACCTTCCTGCATCATGGCCGGAACCTGAAAACAAATAGATTTACCGCCACCGGTGGGCAAGATCGCAAGTGTATGATTGCCCGTTATCACCGAGCGTATGATATCCTCCTGCATAGGGCGGAATGTATCGTATCCCCAGTAAGTTTTTAATATGTGATGTGCCGTATTCAATGCGATAAAATGCAGACCAAGTTAAAAAACCTTTTTTACGTAGAGCCGGGCAGAATTGATGGCTAGTACAATATCACTGAAACCCATGGCCAATGCAGCAATGGAAGGACTCAGGTATCCGAATGCGGCAATAGGTATCGCAATAATGTTATAGAAAAAAGCCCAGAAAAGATTTTGTTTGATGGTGATATCCGTATGCCGGCCAAGCCCAAGTGCTTCAGGTAAATTTTTCAGTCCATGATTAACGAGGATGACATCTGCATGTTGTAATGCGATTTGAGATGCATCACTCAGGGAAATACCTAATGTAGCTTTAGCCAATGCAGGAGCATCATTGATTCCATCACCTACCATCGCCGTAGGGGCATGGGCATTCAATTGGCCAATGATTTCCAGTTTTTCTCTGGGTGATTTTTCGGCAATCACTTCCTGAATGCCCAGCGCAGTGGCAACCGCATCTGCTTTAGATTGTACATCACCACTAAGCATGATGGTGCGGATACCAGCAGCGTGTAATCGTTGAACCATATGCGGAGCTTCGGGCCTGATTTCATCTTCTACATCTACCCAACCGAGTAATCCTCCATTCTTCCATACATACAAAGAATGGCCATTTTCCGTGATGGTTTCAGGATAAGCCTTTGCAGCACCGGCGAGGTAAATGTCGCCGTGCGTATCTTCCGCACGTATGCCCAATCCTTTTATTTCTTCCACATGCTTCCACTGAATGGGTGGAGTACCTCCCCATGCTTTGGCAATCGATTTTCCAATGGGGTGTGCAGAAAACTTTTCCAGCGAAAATAAAATGCGCCTGAAATCTTCATCCGGAACAGATGTATTATAACGGCTAACTGTAAACGCACCTGTTGTTAAGGTTCCGGTTTTGTCGAATACAATTTGTTGAATTTTTTTAAAAGATTCAAGACTGGAAGCATTACGGAAAAGAATACCGGAACGTGCCGACCTGCCCATGCCCACAGCAATAGCGGCCGGTGTGGCCAATCCCATCGCACAGGGACAAGAAATGACCAGCACGGCTACTGCCCGCATCAATGCGCTGCCCGCTTCAATATTGAAAACGAAATAGTTCATCAGAAAAGTGATCACTGCAAGTGCCACCACCACCGGAACGAACACCGCACTGATTTTATCTGCCATTTTCTGCAGCGGTGGTTTCTCAGCCTGCGCTTCTTCCACCATTTTAATTATTCCTGCCAGCACTGTATCAGAACCGGTTGCAGTAACTTGCGCACGTACAATACCTTCTTCCACAATGCTGCCGCCAATCAGCATGTCTTTTTTTGTTTTCGGCAATAAGGTGCTTTCACCCGTAATGAGTGCCTCGTTTACAGCACATTCACCCCATAAAATTTTACAATCTACAGGAACCTGTTCGCCCGTTTTAATGAGGATGAGGTCGCCCGTGCGCAACGCGGTATTTTCAATTTCAAAAATCTGCTCTTCATGTTGATCATTGAAAGCAATCATGTTCGCCATCACTTTCTGTGATCGAGTGAGCGTTTGAATTGATTTTTGAGTGGAACGTATGGAAATATCTTCGAGATAGTTTCCTAAAAAAACCAGGGTGATAATGGTGGCAGTGGTTTCGAAAAACAAATAGTCGGGTCCTAATTGCAGGAGGGCACCGGTAAGGCTATAAGCAAAAGAGGCTACTGCACCAAGCGTAATGAGCACGTTCATATTCGGCACTCCTGACCGGATGCTCTTTAAAGCACTGCGGCCGAAGAAATACATCCCGGTGATAAATACCGGAAGACAAATCAACATCTGAACCCATGGATTCATGAGCCAGTGCAGGTGTATCCATCCATCGAGCATGTGCAACATCAGGATGGCTGTGAATGGCAGCGTAAAAAAGAATCGTTGTTTATGGTTGCTGAGAAAGGGTGTGGATGATGTTTCCGGTTGTGTTTCATCTACCACCCGGTATCCTAAATGACGTATTCCATCTGTAAGTTGTTTGAGTGAGCTTCCGGGATTGTTGAAACTCACGGAGCCTGAAATCGGATTCACCTTCACGTGGCTCATGCCTTCTTGCTCGAGATATTTTGTAACGGAGAGCGCACAATTGCTGCAGGTCATCCCTTCCACTTTCCAATCCACCTGTTCCATAGTGCAAATTTACCCAAAGCCCGATAAGATAATCTGTGTTTAACAAAATATCTTTGGGTATGGAATTGATTTTCAGTGAAGCCGAATTACCGCAAGCGGCTGAAATTTTTATGCATACGCTATTGCCCGGCCACAGGGTGTTTGCGTTTCACGGGCCGTTGGGTGCAGGCAAAACAACGTTTATACAATCCGTTTGTAAGGCGTTAAAGGTGAGCGACCGGGTGTCGAGCCCAACGTTTTCCATTATCAATGCGTATCATTCTCCTGAGTATGGTGCCGTGTATCATATGGATCTGTACCGGTTGAAATCTTCAACTGAAGCGCTGGATGCCGGTGTAGACGAGGCGATTCAATCAGGAGCTATCTGTTTCATTGAATGGCCCGATAAAGCGCCGGAAATTACCATTGGATCTGTACCATGTTTTCTGCAGGTTTTACCCGGCAATAAAAGAAAGTTGGAGATAAAATTGTAAATTGTAACGATATCAACTGACCACTTCACCTGAAATTACTGATCGTTCATGGCCCAACAGAAACCGATTGTTAGTCCATCTTTTGCCTTCGCTACATTAGAAGAAACCTTGGATGTTAAACCCAAAGGAGAGGAATTGTACATAGGTATTCCGAGAGAAAAATCTTTCAATGAAAACAGGATTGCCCTTACACCCGATGCGGTTGGGGTGCTGGTTGCCAACGGGCACCACGTAGTCGTGGAAAGCAACGCCGGCCTGGGCGCCAATTACAGCGATAAAGATTATAGTGAAGCCGGGGCAAGAATTGTGTACGATACTGAAAAAGTTTTTGAGTCGGGTGTAATCGTTAAGAGCGGGCCGGTGAGTGAAGATGATTGTAAATACCTGAAACCGAATCAATACATCATCTCTCCTATCCACTTACCGGTGATGAAAAAGGAAATTCTGGAGAAGATGATGGAGAAAAAAATTACTGCCCTCAGTTTTGAAAACCTGAAAGATGACAGCGGACACAACCCCATTGTGCGAAGCATGAGTGAAATTGCCGGAAGTGCCGTGATGTTGATTTCGAGTCAGTACCTAAGTACGGCCAATAACGGAAAGGGTGTGCTGGTAGGAGGAATCAGCGGAATTCCGCCCACCAAAGTTATTATCATTGGTGCGGGCATTGTGGGTGAATATGCAGCCCGTACGGCCCTTGCAATGGGTGCAAGTGTAAAGATTTTTGACAATAGCATTTATCGCTTGAAGCGATTGCAGAATAATATTGGTGTGCGTTTATGGACTTCCGTTATTGAACCTAAAATACTGGGCAAGCAGTTAAAAACATGTGATGTAGCCGTAGGCGCATTAAGTGCCGGAGGCGTTCGTACACCCGTAGTAGTAACTGAAGAAATGGTTTCGGCTATGCGTCCGGGTAGTGTGATAGTGGATGTAAGTATTGACCACGGCGGATGTTTTGAAACCAGTTCCGTAACCACACACGATGATCCGGTTTTCAGAAAGTATGATGTGATTCATTATTGTGTGCCAAACATTCCCAGCGGTTTTGCACGAACAGCTTCTCAGGCCATCAGCAATGTACTCATGCCCTTATTACTCGAAACCGGGGAAGATGGAGGTATTGAAAATGTAGTGTGGTATAAAATCAATATTCGCAGTGGTATTTATCTCTTTAAAGGTAGCCTCACCAATTTCCATTTGAGTGAACGTTTTAATTTAAAATTCACTGACTTGAACCTGCTCATTGCCAGCAGGCGTTAAGCCTCTTTATAATCTGACATGGAGATATGCTCCTTACAGGAACGGTACTCCGTGGCGTCGTTGCTGCCGATAATAACCGTTTTGCCATCGGTACAGGATTCTATAAGATGTGTGTATAATTCAATGCCTTGCTGATCGAGGTTGGTAGTGGGTTCATCGAGCAGGAGCAACGAACTCTTTGAATAGAATGCCAAACCGAGTTTCAGCCGTTGCTTCATACCACTGCTGTAAAAGCGAATTTGTTTATTGGCGGCCTGGGTGAGCCCGCAGGTGTTAAGAATAACGGTATTGGATACACTAAAACTTTTAAAGGTTGATTGAAAGTTCAGAATTTCAAGTGCTGTCATTTCTTCAATCAGTTCCAGATACGGGGCAGCAACCGCAACGTGTTGAAACGGATGGTCTACAACCTGTAGTGTTTCAGGATGTGTATAGGCAATACGGCCTTCGTTGTGCAGGGTAGCTCCTCCAATGATTTGCAGCAGAGTAGATTTGCCGGAACCGTTGGGCCCGATGATGGCATAATGATTTCCGGTTTGGAAGGTACAGGTAAGTTTACGGAAAATCCATTCCCTGTTGTAACGTTTGCCTACTTTTTGCAGGTCAATATTCATCAGCTTCGCCCCGGGTATGAAGTTTGGTAATGCCGCGTTTGCTCGTGCGGATAAAATCGAGGATACCGTCTCTTTCTTTATTAGCCGGTAAGTTATCCTGAATGTATTCCAGTGCCTGCGAAATATTCATTCCCTTATAATAAATGTGGCGGTACACATCGAGAATTTCATTGATGGTTTCTGCGGAGAAACCACGGCGTTGTAAACCCACGGAGTTGATACCTGCAAAGCAGAGTGGGGTGCGGCCGGCTTTAATATAGGGAGGAACATCTTTGATGATGGAGGACTGTCCGGCAATGTAGGTATGTGCCCCAATGCGTGTAAACTGTGGCGCTGCTGAAAGTCCGCCAATAATGGCATAATCTCCCACTTCCACATGTCCGGCCAGTTGAACGCCATTGGCCAGGATTACATGGTCGCCTACGGTACAATCATGCGCAATGTGCGCATAGGCCATCAACATACAATGGCTTCCTACAACGGTTTTCCACTTATCCTGCGTACCGCGGTTTATGGTTACACATTCACGGATGGTAGTATATTCGCCCACTTCAACAGTGGTTTTTTCACCGATAAATTTCAAGTCTTGAGGAATTCCTCCCAATACAGCACCGGGAAATATCTGGCATCCCTTGCCGATGTGGGTGCCTTCCATCAACACTACGTTCGACATAATATGGCAATCATCACCCACGATTACACCGTCATGTATCATTGCGAATGGATCAATGGTTACATGTTGGCCGATGGTTGCGTTCGGGCTAATGTAGGCTAACGGGCTAATCATACAGAGGCTTTGTTTCTTTTAACGATTTGGGCAACCAGAATCGCTTCTGTTACAATCCTGTCGCCAATAAAGATAGTTCCTTTCATTTCACAAATACCTCTCCGTATAGGATTAATGAGTTCCATTTTCAGAATGAGTGTATCGCCCGGCACCACTTTTTGTTTGAATTTACATTTTTCAATTTTTAAAAAGTACGTATCGTAATGGTCTTCAGTGTTGCGTGGTATAGCCAGTAATCCGCCGGCCTGAGCCAGGGCTTCTACCAACAATACACCCGGCATTACGCAGTTACCCGGGAAATGCCCCTGAAAGAAAGGTTCATTGTAAGTTACATTTTTTATAGCCACTACGCAATTGTCTGTTAGCTCCATAACCTTATCCACTAACAGGAACGGATACCTGTGCGGTAATGTTTTCTCTATTTGATGTATATCGAGAATCGGTTCGCGCGTTGGGTCGTAACGGGGGGCCATAGACGCACTTTTAACTTTTTTCAGGTGCTCTTTTATTTTTTTGGCAAACTTCACATTGGATGCGTGCCCCGGACGGTTGACAATGATGTGTGCTTTAAACGGAATGCCTACAAGGGCCAGGTCGCCCACCACATCCAGCAGCTTATGCCTTGCCGGTTCATTGGGATAGCGCAATTCCAGGTTGTTGAGTATGCCGGCTTCATTGACTTCCACTTTTTGTTTATCGAACACAACTGAAATCTTTTCTACCTGTTCCTGGGTAACGGGCTTATCCACCACAACGATGGCATTATTGATATCACCGCCTTTAATCAGGTTGTTAGCAATCAATGCTTCCAGTTCATGGAAAAAACAGAAAGTGCGGCTGTCGGCTATTTCCTTTCTGAAATCACTCATGTCCTTCAAATCGGCATGCTGTGTTCCCAGAACGGATGAGTTAAAATCAATGAGGGTATTGATACGGTAATCATGAAAGGGCAGGGCCACCATCTCCACTTTTTTTTCCTCATCCATGAAGGTGATGTTTTCCTGAATTTCGTAATAAACCTTAGGCTCATCCTGACGAGCCACACCGGCTTTTTCGAAAGCTTGTACAAAGGGGCCGGAGCTGCCATCGAGGATAGGCACTTCTTCTCCGTCTATTTCTATCAGGGCGTTGTCAATTTCCATCCCTGTAAGGGCGGCCATCAGGTGTTCAATGGTACTGATCCTGGCTCCGTTGTGTTCGATGGTGGTACTGCGGTTGGTTTCTACTACAAAATCCACATCCGCCTTTACCATAGGAGCCCCCGGTTGGTCTATGCGTTTAAACACGATACCTGTATTGGGTTCAGCAGGTTTCACCGTAATGGTTACGGCCTGTCCGGTATGAATGCCGGCACCTGAGATAGATACTGCTTTCCCAATAGTATGTTGAAATGATTCTTCGCCCGTTCTTTCTTCCATAGCTGCAAAAGTATGAAAAGAAAAGCGATACTATAATCAACACAATGTAGTGATGTTATGCGCTGGCCCTGAGGGATTTAATGATTTGTTCCAGTTCCGAGATTCGTTTTTCTAGTTCAGGCAGGTTGCGGTTGAGTGCCTGGCTGCGTAAAGCACTGGTATATTCAAATGCCGGTGAGCCGGTAACGGCGGTGTTCGGGGTTTTGATAGATTTGCTGACCCCGCTCTGGGCGTTAATTTTAGTACCATCGGCAATCTGGAGATGCCCCACTATGCCTGCCTGCCCGCCAATCATAACGTTATTACCGATTTTGGTGCTGCCGCTTACACCGGCCTGCGCAGCAATAACGGTATTATTGCCCACTTCCACATTATGTGCAACTTGTATGAGGTTGTCGAGTTTGGCACCGGATTTAATCAGGGTAGAACCCATGGTTGCGCGGTCAATGGTAGCGTTGGCGCCAATTTCCACGTTATCTTCAATGATGACGTTTCCGATTTGTGGAACCTTGAGGAAGGTGCCATCGGCCTGAGGGGCAAAACCAAATCCATCGCTTCCAATAACAGCCCCGGCGTGGATTTTTACATTCTTACCTACCACGCAATGGTGGTAAATCTTTACACCCGGATGCAGGATGGTATCATCGCCTATGGTTACATTATCACCAATATAGGCTTGGGGAAATATCTTTACCCTATTTCCTATGATAACATTTTCTCCTACATACACAAAAGCTCCGAGATACACATCTTCGCCCAGTTTAACTGTGGGTTGCATAAATACCGGTTGTTGAATGCCGGTAAGTTGCATGGTGCGCAGTTCCTGATACTTATCCAGTAAGGCCGCAAAAGAACTGTACGGGTCGGCCACGCGGATGATAGTAGCGTGTATGGGCTGACGAAGTTCGAGGGTATTGCTGATGATGATAACGGATGCGCCCGATGTGTATAGAAAATCCTCGTATTTGGGATTTGCCAGAAACGCCAGCTGCCCTTCCCGGGCTTCTTCAATTTTTCCAAATGAGGTAACAGCCTGTTCGGCATCTCCCTCAATCTTCCCGTTAATGATTGCGGCTACCTGGCCAGCGGTGAAGCGCATCTCTAGTTTTTGTGAGTTAACCTAATCTTAATGAACAAATGTAATATTTTTTAACATTGCCCCTTACATTTTCATTGATTAAGGCATTATCTACCGCCGTAATGTTGCTTACGGTACCGTCTTTAAACCGGATTTTAATATGGTCTTCCTCAAAATTGTACGTGGTGCTACTGGCAACCCCGTCGAAAGCAAGCCATTCCGCATCCGATAAACTGACTCCGGTTTGTTGCATGATTTCTTCTCTTAAACCCTTCAGCAATGCGGGATTGGCCGGTTCGGGCATGTAACGAACCTTAAACAGTTTTCTGTTGATGATGCCCTTGCATAGGATACTCAGTACCTGATCGGTATGATGTTGCCATTTTTTTATGGCCATCAGCACATCATAATCATCCATATTACAAAATTGTTCCAGGGTAATATTTTCTCCCCGGTTGTGTATGAAAGTTCTCAGGGGCTCATCGCATTCGGCGGCTATTGCTTTCGCCCTGCGGATGATTCTTTGCAGCATTTGCTCAGCACTGAGTACAGTTTTATGCAGATAAACCTGCCAATACATCAGCCTGCGTGCAATTAAAAACTTCTCTATAGAGTAAATCCCTTTTTCTTCTACCATCAGTTCACCCTCATGTACTGTGAGCATTTTGATGATACGGTCGTATCCGATAGCCCCTTCTATAACTCCGGTGAAGAAACTATCCCGCGTGAGGTAATCCATTCTGTCTACATCGAGTTGTCCGCTGATGAGTTGATACAAAAACTTTTTATGATACCGGTTGTTGAAGATTTCTTTGGCCAGCTCCAGTTTTCCCCCAAACTCCTGGTTTAGTTCATCAATTAAAAGAATGGATAATTGTTCATGCGCCATTCCTTTCGTCATGATGGATTCCAGCGCATGCGAAAAAGGCCCATGCCCTATATCATGCAGCAGAATGGCTATTTGGGCGGCTTGTTGTTCTTCGGCAGTGATTTCAACACCTTTGCTGATGAGTTCTTTCAATGCGAGTTGCATCAGGTGGTATGCACCCAACGCATGATGCAACCGGGTATGTACCGCACCCGGATATACAAGATGTGCCATAGCCATTTGATGGATCCTGCGCAACCGTTGAAAATAGGGGTGTGCAATGATATCCTGAATCAATGGATCGTTGATGGTAATGAATCCGTACACCGGATCGTTGATGATTTTATGAAAGGCCATGGTGTTGTGTTAAAAGTTCTACAAAAGCAGCAAAGCTACTAAGCATTAAGATTAATTTCGGGAATGGTTGCTTTTGCTTCTGTAAATTTACCGCCGCACCAATTACACCTAACAATCTAAACGCCTGCAAATGAAATTAGCCAAAATATTATGGGTGGATGATGAAATAGAAAGCCTAAACTCACAAATTCTTTTTTTGGAAACGAAGGGGAATGAAGTGCAAACCCGCACCAACGGGTATGATGCCGTAGAATATGTGAAAGATAATATTGTGGATGTTGTGTTATTGGATGAATCTATGCCAGGCATCACCGGATTGCAAACCCTTCAGCAAATTAAAGAAGTGAAAAATACACTTCCCGTGGTGATGATTACCAAAAACGAAGCGGAGAATATTATGGATGATGCCATTGGAAGCCAGATCAGCGATTACCTCATTAAACCGGTGAATCCAAACCAGGTGTTATTGAGTTTGAAAAAACTGATTGATAATAAACGTTTGGTGGCTGAAAAAACTACCGCGGCGTATCAACAGGGATTTTCTAGTTTGTTTGCCGCACTCAACAGCAATCCTGATTATAATGAATGGATGGAGATTTACAAAAAGCTTGTATTCTGGGAACTGGAAATGAAAAAATCCGACAGCCCCGAAATGCAGGAAGTTCTGGAAACACAAAAGCAGGAAGCGAATACCGAGTTTTTTAAATTTGTTTCACGCCATTATGCAGATTGGGTTTCGCCCAAGAGTACCGACGGGCCTATCATGAGCAACAACTTAATGAAGTATAAAGTGCTTCCGCATCTGGAAGAAGGCGTACCCCTGTTTTTTGTACTGATAGACAATTTGCGCTTTGATCAGTGGAAGGCCATTGAGCCTATTTTTAGTGAGCGTTTTCATGTGCAGGATGAACAAACGTTTTATTCCATTTTACCTACGGCCACTCAATATGCGCGTAACGCCATCTTTGCCGGTATGATGCCGGTGGAAATAGAAAAAACATTTCCTGCACAATGGAAGAATGATGATGAGGAAGGGGGCAAAAACCTGCACGAGGAAGAGTTTTTGCGTGCACAGTTGAAGCGGTACGGAAAAGGAAATATCCGTTGTTCGTACACGAAGGTGACCAATCATCAGGACGGACAAAAACTGGTGGATAACATCCATAACCTGATGCAAAACGATTTTAATGTAATTGTGTACAATTTTGTAGATATGCTGAGCCATGCACGTACAGAAATGGAAGTGTTGAAAGAACTGGCTGCTGATGAAACGAGCTACCGCAGCATCACCAAAAGCTGGTTCGAACATAGCCCGCTGCATCAGGCATTAAAAAAACTGGAAGGAAAAAAAGTAACCCTGGTGGTGGCAACCGACCACGGAAGTACCCGGGTGAAAAGTCCGGCCAAGGTAATAGGGGATAAGCAAACTACCGCCAACCTGCGGTATAAGCATGGACGGAATCTGAATTACGAGGCAAAGGATGTTCTGGCTTTTCGCGACCCACGGGAAGCCGGGTTACCGGTGCCGAATGTAAACTCCAGTTATATATTTGCGAAAGGGGATATATTTCTGTGTTACCCCAACAATTATAACCATTTTGTAAACTATTACCGCAACACCTTCCAACATGGTGGCATCAGTATGGAAGAAATGATAGTACCTGTGGTGCGGATGACATCCAAATAAGTTCTCACACCCTGTGGAGAATTGATTTTGTTTATACGGATGAAAGGAAGCAAGTTGCAGGCAGGTATTCAAAAGAGTAAACTATGAAATTTAACCCGGCTACGCTGTCGAAGATTGAAAAGATTGTTACGGAATCCGGATACATCATCCGGTATGAGCGTGGTACTTTTCAAAGTGGCTACTGTATCCTTCAGGAAAAAAAGGTAGTGGTGCTGAATAAATTTTTACAAACAGAAGGGAGAATCAACACGTTGATTGATTTGTTGCCCATCCTCCAAATTCATTTCGATTCGCTGACGCATGAGAGTCAGAAATTGTATGATGAAATTATGTCGTCTCCGGTTCAAAATAAATAATGCATGAAATGCCCGCCGCTGAAGATCACCATTTTAGGTACAGGAACCAGCAGCGGTGTTCCCATGATTGCCTGTAGTTGCGCCGTTTGTACCTCTACAGATTCAAAAGATAAACGCTATCGTTGTAGCATACTGGTAGAAAGCAGTACCACTACCATTGTGGTGGATACCGGTCCCGACTTTCGCTCTCAAATGCTGATGGCCGGTGTGAAAAAGCTGGATGCGGTTTGTATTACACATCATCATAAAGACCATATTGCCGGATTGGATGATGTAAAAGCTTTCTGTTATTTTCAGGAACAACCCATGACCGTCTATGCCACACCGTTAACCCAGGATGCCATACGAAGGGAGTTCGCGTATGTATTTGATAAACAAAAATATCCGGGTGTACCCGACATTCGTCTCGAGTTGTTAACAGAACAGCCCTTTATGATAGGGAATATACCGGTTACGCCTATACGCGTTTGGCACCTGCGCATGCCCGTGATGGGTTTTCGATTTGGCGATTTCACCTACATCACCGATGCCAATCAAATTGAAGACGATCAATTTGATAAAATAAAAGGTACCCACACGCTGGTTTTGAATGCACTTCGCCATGAGAAACATATTTCACACTTCACACTGAATCAAGCGCTGGAGGTTGCCGAACAACTGGATGTGCCCGATGCCTACTTCACACACATCAGCCACCAATTGGGTAAACATGCCGATGTCGGTGCCACATTACCGCTCAATCGTTATCTGGCATACGACGGATTACAACTTTTTTTCCCTTAACAGGTTATTGTATCAATGAATGTGTGTGCATAGTTTTAAGGATGCACAATGATCATCCGCTGTATTTTTCGCGTTCTGAAAAAAGGGGCATTTTTATCTTGCTCCTGATATGCGTATTGATGCACTTTATTCCGAATGTGTACTCATCCTTTATTAAAGCACCCCCGTTCGGTGAGGATAGTGTGGCATTTATGGCATTTGTGGAATCTGTCCGGCAAAGAGAAGTTGTACCTGTATCGAATGTTCAACAACAGCAACCTGTTGAGCTGTTTCGGTTTAATCCAAACTCACTCGATGAGGCAGGATGGAAACGGTTAGGTATACACGAAAATACGGCAAAGCGTATACGAAAATATGTAGATAAGGGTGGTCGGTTTTATCAGAAAGAAGATTTGTATAAAATTTACGGCATGTCTACTGAACAGGTAGCTATGTTGCTGCCTTATATAGATATCCCTGAAAGAAACCGGAAACCTCAAACGCTACAAAACCCATATCCCCTTAAAGTAAAATCCATTTCAAAACAACCTGTAGATATTAATCTGGCTGATTCAGCAACATTTGAATCGCTGCCCGGCATAGGCCCTGTATTGGCCAAACGCATTGTGTTCTTCCGCGAAAAGCTGGGAGGGTTTGAACATGTGGATCAGGTTGGAGAAACGTATGGATTGGCCGACAGTACATTTAAAAAAATTCAATCCCGGTTAACCAGAGGACATCAGCCGGTAAAAAAAATCAACATCAATACCATAACTGAAGACATGTTGAGAAGCCATCCATATGTAGGGTACAAAAAAGCTGCCGCCATTATCCGTTACCGAAATGAACACGGTGCGTTTACAATGTTGTCTGACTTTGAAAAGCTGGTCGTTATAACACCGACTGACATACAAAAATTGAAGCCCTATCTTGTGTTTGAGTAAGGTTTTCATGTACATTTTAGCGCGTTTTTCACTAATTTGCAGCCCTAAATCACCATTATGGATTTCAGCAGAAGCGAAATAACACAACAGGTTGCCGAATCAGCTAGAGAGTTTGCGCGTTTACATATCAAACCACATTTGATGGAGTGGGATGAATCACAGGAATTTCCGGTGCATATTTTTAAAGAGCTTGGAAAGTTAGGAATGATGGGTGTTCTGGTACCTGAACAGTATGGTGGCACCGGTTTAAGTTATTTCGAATACAATGCGGTGATACAGGAAATTGCCAAAGTGTGTGGATCGGTGGGCCTATCGGTGGCTGCACACAATTCATTATGTACAGGTCATATCCTCACCTTTGGCAATGAAGCACAGAAACAAAAGTATTTGCCTAAACTAGCGTCGGCAGAACATATCGGTGCCTGGGGTTTAACAGAACCCAATACTGGAAGTGATGCGGGTAATATGAAAACAACGGCTGTACGGGATGGCGATAACTGGATCATCAACGGAGCCAAGAGCTGGATCACCCACGGCATTAGCGGAGATGTGGCCGTAGTGATGTGCAGAACGGGTGAGCCTCGCGCCAAAAATAATTCAACTGCGTTTATTGTTGAACGTGGTACGCCCGGATTCATGGCCGGTAAGAAAGAAAATAAATTGGGGATGCGCGCCAGCGAAACCGCAGAAATGATATTTGATAACTGCATTGTATCTGATAGCCAGCGTTTAGGCGAAGTTGGCGATGGGTTCAAACAGGCCATGAAGATTTTAGACGGAGGTAGAATATCCATTGCGGCATTGAGTGTGGGTATTGCACGCGGAGCGTATGAGGCATCGGTTCAGTATGCCAAGGAACGCCATCAGTTTGATCAGCCGATTGCTAATTTTCAGGGCATTGCATTCAAGCTGGCGGATATGGCCACCAAAATTGAAGCTGCAGAATTACTCATTCAACAATCCTGCGATTTAAAAATGCGTGGGTTACCCATGACTAAAGAATCGGCTATGGCAAAATATTATGCCAGTGAAGTGGCGGTAGAAGTTAGTACCGATGCCGTTCAAATTTTTGGCGGTTACGGATACACGAAAGATTTTCCGGTTGAGAAATTTTATCGCGACAGCAAACTATGCACCATAGGTGAAGGAACCAGCGAAATTCAAAAAGTGGTTATCAGCCGCGAAGTACTCAGGTCGTAATCCATACTGATTTATTTTTTAAACGATTTGCCCGTACCACTGCAATTTCCACAACGAATTTCACGTGTTACATAGGTGTTGTATGTGGTGGTGGTAGATTTAATATAATCACCACTGATGGTTGAACCTGCATACAACGTGTGATCGGTGAAGGACACACTGCCTGATTTTATTTTTTCAAAATGCACACCTTTGCCCTGACACAGCGGACAAACAACGAGGTAATCCTGTATTTTTTCATTCAAAATGGTATAATCCCGCGGCGAGGTATTGGGAGGAATGAGTCGGTTATCATGCAACAAAACACCTAAGAAGGAATTGTTGATTACCACTCCCTTTATTCCGTTATACAATACTACCTGCCCGTATTTCAAATTCAATATATGATCGAAATCTATTCCAGGCATAGCTTGCCATTTCGCACCCGGGTTGTTGGCAACCACTCCTTTGGCATCTCTTAACCATTGACTGGCCAATGTTTCATTTTGGGATACGCCTATTCCTTTTTGATACATATAGGCGATGTAGCGCATGGCTTCAACATTTTTCTCTTTGGCACGAATCATGAAATAATCGAATGCTTTGGCCGGGTTTTTAGGCATGTCGTTTTTTCCGAACAGATAGTACTTTCCTAACTCAGTGTGTACGTGATTGTATTGCGGATCAAGTTGTATTACACGTTCAAGATATTGTATGCCCTTTTTCGTATCTGTAGGAATACCATGCCATCCTTCCAAATAAATGTACGCCAGTGAGGATAAACTGAAGCTTATATTTCTGGCTGCTGCCTTTTCAAACCAAACCATGGCTTCCAAAGGGTTCTTCTCAACGAAGTATCCTCTGTAATAAGCTATTCCAATGTTTTGCAGTGATGCTGGCGTAAGAGCATGTTCAGGTAAACTGAAATACAAGTACAAAGCATCTTCATATTTTTCATTGTAAAACAACCGATTGGCTGTTGCATTATAATCTTTTTGTCCGTTGAAGTTTACATAAAACATTTCATTATTATTTTTCACATAAACAGCATTGAAATCTGGCGAAGTAGAATCATTCTGATTACCTGAAACATAGATGTAATCGTATATGCATGGAATGAGATAGTTCCCGGAGGTGTCGATCAAACCCCATTTTTTCTCATTTTCACCATACACCGAAGTAACATACACACCGGGTTTGAATTCACTGATGATGGGATACTTGGCCGGAATCACTTCCTTCAGTTCAGAATTTATAAATCCCCAATAATCCGAACCTCCAATGGTTCTTTTAACAGGCATTCGGTTGTTGATGAATTGATTGCGGTATCGGGTAACGTCTGTATGTGGAGGAACATTCAGTGGTTTACCGGTTGTTGCATCGAGAAAATATCCGGTGTTTTTTTCTGCGGCAAGAAAAAACCCGTACGGATTGAAATCGTAAATAGTATGGTAGATAGGCTTTACCACTACTTTTCCCGAAGCATCTTTCAAGCCCATCTTTCGCTTGCTCAATGTGTTTTCATTGGGATCTTTTTTAAAGACTGTCAGGTTTTGTGCCTGCAGGGTTAATGAAAAAAAAGAAAGGTATAAAACCCCTATTACAACTTGTTTCATGTTTCAGCACGTTGAATGGTATCCCGTACATAACGTATGTACGCTCCTTGCAGTATACAACATGAATGGTTTCCTTTAGTATGAAAATAGTGGTAGGCAATTGGGTAGCTGATTACAAAAAATTGACTATCAATGTATTTAAATGAGGAATCTGTTAATGAGGAGGTAAGATATGTACACATCACATCATCAGGGTAATACTTCAATCTATGTTATGACGATTTTTGTGCAATTGTTTTTATAAAAACACCATAACATATACGCTTATATTTCTATATTAGCAATTCAGATAATACCCATTTTATTAAAGTCCGTATGAAACATTTAGCTATTCTTTCTTTTATTTTTTGGGTGATGTTGTTGCCCTTTGTACTCAATGCACAATCTGTAGGGATTAATACTACCGGTGATCCGGCGCACAGCAGTTCAATATTAGATGTAACCAGCACGGAGAAAGGTGTTTTGGTTCCCAGGATGGATAAGGCACAAAAGTTGGGTATCTCCAATCCCGCAACCGGGTTATTGGTATTTCAAAATGGTCCGGATAGCATCGGTTTTCATTATTATGATGGTACCGGTTGGACGTGGCTCTCCAACGCCAATCAATCATTGGATACCACTGCCTGGTTAGTAGGAGGGAATGTTGGATTACAGGATACCAGTTTTATCGGCCATCGGGATAATGTACCGCTTCAATTCAGACAGAACAATATTATAACAGGATACAGTGATTACTTCAGGTTTAATTATTTTTTGGGGAGATATGCCGGTAACCCCGCTGGGACGGGCCATCTGGCCATGGGGGATTCCTCAGGAAATGCTGCGGGTCATAATTTCCCTTCTACATTTTTGGGAATACGTTCCGGCGTATACAGCACAGGCGTAAACAATACTTTTGTAGGGGCGTATGCAGGGCAAAATACAACAACCGGTGGTTATAATGTGTTCATGGGCACTGCTTCAGGAAGGTACAATCTAACAGGAGAAGCTAATGCATACATGGGTATGTTCTCCGGAACGCAAGGCACAACTGCAGGTTACAATGCAGCGTTTGGATATGCTACATTATCCGAAAATCGAACATCGAATTTTAATGTGGCCATGGGATTGTATAGTTTACGCAGGCATCGTAGAAATGGTAATGCATACAACACAGCCATCGGAAGTTTTGCCATGGAAGAAGATACGGCATCGTATGCCAATGTGGCTGTGGGAACCAGTGCGCTCAGGCTAAACAGAAATACCAATGGAAATACCGCATTAGGTACCAACACTTTGAACAACCATATATCCGGTGATTATAATACGGCTATTGGGTATGAGTCCATGATCGCCGATACAACCGGAGCGTTAAACACAGCGATGGGGTGGCGTTCCTTACGTTTTAACCGCAACGGAAGTGAAAATACGGCCTTGGGTGTAGGTGCTCTTGAATTTTCAGATAGCGCAGCACAGAATACGATTATCGGAAGAGGAGCAATGATAGGCGTGTCGGGTGACCGGGGCGAGTTCGGAAATGTAGCCGTAGGTTTCTATGCCGCCGGGTTATCTTCCGGAACCCGGGAGTCTATTGCAATTGGTAGAATTGCAGGCTACAGAAACCGGGGTAATAATAATATCTTCATAGGAACCAGTTCGGGGTATGGGTTATCTCCTGCTTCAGGGCCCACCGGAATTGAAAATACAGCGGTTGGAGCGTATTCTTATGCATACGGTACAACGGGAAGGTCCAATTCTATGTTGGGGTTGGGTGCGATGTATTTCAATACCACCGGAAGTGGAAATGTGGCCATTGGAGTGCGCTCATTACATGATAATATTGTTGGCTCGGCGAATATCGCTATTGGTGACAGTAGTTTATTTAACAATGTAAATTCAAATCAAAATACAGCCATTGGTCGCTTTTCCTTATTTAATAATAACAACGGTTCGGGCAATACGGCTATCGGATTTCAATCCGGGACTTCTAATGTTGCCGGGAGTAGCAATACTTTTGTGGGCAATAATGCCAATGTTAACTCTCCCGGACTTATAAATGCTACAGCTTTAGGAGCTAACGCCTATGCAGCACGATCAAATTCTATTGTTTTGGGCAGTATTGCGGGAGAGAATGGTGCAACTAATACGGTAAACGTAGGTATCGGAACAAATAATCCCTTATTACGCTTACATGTAGTGCGCGCAGGCACAGCATCCACGGTGTATAATTCTAGTTCCGCTGCTGTTTTTGAAGGCAATGGCACAACGTATGTACAGGTCAATGCCCCGGACAATGCCCTTAGCGGCATCATTTCCGGAAATCAGCAAACTTCTTTAAGAAGTGGATTGATGTTTCCCAGTGATAGCAGCATGCAGTTTAGAACCGGGGGCAATTTCACCCGCATGACTGTTGCTAACACAGGTTTTGTGGGTATTGGTACCACTGCACCACTCACTAAGCTACATGTATATGAAAATACAGCAACCAACCCCAATATTAGAATTGCCAGTGCAAGTTCAGCTTATGAAGCGGGAGTTCAAATGGTGAAGTCCAATGCAGGGTCAGATTGGCGAATGTATGTGGATGTGTCAGGATATTTAAATTTCGCACGTTCAACGGATGACTTTGCTACAGACGGAACAGATTATTTTACTGCATTTACCAGTTTCTTGCAACCCACTACTGATAACTTTTCACGATTAGGTGGGCCATCCAACCGATGGACTACAGTATATGCGATTGCCGGAACCATCAATACTTCTGATGCACGCCAAAAGCAAAACATCCGTGATTTGAACTACGGATTAAAAGAATTAATGCAACTGCGCCCGGTAAGTTTTGAATGGAAAGAAAATCCGCAATGGGGCAATAGAATAGGTTTTATTGCACAGGAAGTTCAACCCATACTGTCTGAAGTAGTTCAAAAAGGAGAGCTTAAAAGCAAAAAAGAAATACTGAATGACCTGCAACAACCTGCACACAGCGACACGGATATGCTGGGTATTTATTATTCAGATATTATCCCGGTGGCAGTCAAGGCCATCCAGGAACAACAAAAAACCATTGAAAAGCAACAGGAGGAGATTGAGTTCTTGAAAAAGCAACAGGAGGTGTTAAATCAACAGTTAGAGGAGATAAAGAAAAAAGTAGGACTTTAAATGCGTTTATGCATAAACGGTATTGTAAACATTATACTTAAATTATTTTCTATATGAAATTTTTATTGATTGCTTTATGCTGTTTTGCGGGCTGGAGTGCTTCTGCACAATACAACCGGCCACCTCACGGCACCATAGATGCTAAAACACGAGAACTGGAACTGCCCACACCTGCTCCCTTGGAGGAGCGCGTTGAGCTCGAAAGTATTGAAGAGAAAGCTGAAAAGCCCGCTCCATCAACTCCGGCACCACCAGCGACTCCCCCACCCAGTAGCACAAAAAATAAAAAAGAAGAAAAATCCTGAGTATGCATCTACGCTTCCTTTTTATATGGGTACTGGTTGTAAGCAGTCAACACTATGTATGCGCACAGGGCATAACGATTGAAAGCGGAACCCATTGGGTGATGCAGCAATCTGTGATGTTATCTGTTGAGAATGGAGGAATCCAAAACAATGGTACGTTTCATGCAGGAAACAGTACGGTTTTCTTCGACGGAGGAAGTGCTATTTCTATGAGCGGATCACAGGAAATATTTTTCAACAACGTGCGCTTTCGAGGAAATGGTATCAAACGAAATGAAGGCATCGCTTCTGTAATCCGTACAATGGGCGTAGACGGCACAGCGGTTTTTGATGCCGATGGTGCGACGAATAGCAGGGTGTTCACATTGCGTTCATCCGATACCGTTACTGCCAATGTAGATGTGATTACCGGTGGTGATATTACCGGTAATGTAACGGTGGAACGTTTTATCAATACCGGACCGGGAGCGAGTGAACATGGTAAATCCTGGCAGTTTCTGGCAACACCTACTACCGGTCAGACTATTTATCAATCCTGGCAGGAAAATGGGAGCACACCTCCCGGATACGGAACCATCATCACAGGAACGGGTACAGGTTTTGATATCACTACACAACTGCCGTCCCTTAAATCATATGATCCATCTACCAATGCATGGGTAGGGGTTACCAACACAAACAACCCGGTAGTCAACAAGAATGGATATATGCTTTTTGTACGTGGTGACCGGTCGGTTGTAACATATAATGGTACACCGAACAATACCAATATGCGCACGCGGGGCGTATTGTTTACTCCAAATCATCCGCCGGATCAGTTAACAGTATTGCCCTCACAATTCCAAACCTTCGGTAACCCCTATGCATCCCGCATGGAGTTTAACAAAGTGTGGGCAGCCAGTTCGGGAATTCAGGATGTGTTTTATGTGTGGGACCCAATGTTGAATGGTACCTATAACCTGGGAGGGTACCAAACCATCAGTGGAATCACCGGATACATTCCCACTGCAGGTTATGCTACGAGTTATTATCCGGCCGGTGTGCCATCTCCTTACATTGAATCCGGTCAAGCAGTATTCGTAAGGGGTACGGCAACAGGTGGTTATGTGCAATTCAATGAAGGTTGTAAAGCACCGGATAGCCGTTTGGTACACCGTGCTTCAACGGGTAGAAACCCATCCGGCAGAAGTATGTGGTTCACCACACTGGTGAGTGATGCAGGTAAAGTGGCTGATGGCAATATTGCCGTTTTCGGCACAGGGCTTGGTAATGATTTGAACGAGTACGATGCCATAAAAATCCGCAACGAAGGAGAAAATATTTCATTATTCAGAAACGGTGAATTGTTGTCTGTTGAAGCAAGAAATCCAATCAGAGGAAGCGATACTTTGTTTTATCACATCGAGCGGTTGCGCCCTCAAACATACACATTGATTATTTATTCCTCCCAAATGCCCGCCGGTACACAGGCACGATTTGTAGATCAAATGAATCGCACTGCTACAAGGTTGCGTATATCAGATACAAACTTTATCTCAATTCAAATTTATCCATCACAGCAATCTGAACAATCACGCCGTTTTTATGTGGTGTTTAATAATGGTGAGAGGCCCGGTAATATTTTTAGTATAGATGCCTTGAAACAAGAGAATCATCACCTGATTACATTCGCAGATACTGAGCAGGATAAAGTGGAAAAATATGAGCTTGAGTATGCATACAACAACGGAACATTCATTCAGTTTAAATCACTGCTACCTGAAAACCCATCAGGCACTTATTCAATTCAACATCAACCTACACAGTTGGGCAAATACAAATACCGCATTAAAATAAATGCGAAAGACGGAGCTGTTTATTATAGTGAAGAGGTTACACTGGAAAACGATGCCCAAACGGTATTAACCATTTATCCGAATCCCGTAACTGATGGGTGGATTCATGCCCGCATTCAAAATGCACCCAATGGAAGGTACGAGTGGAAGCTCATGCATTCAAACGGAACGCAGGTAACCGCGGGAAAGGAATTTCTTCAGGGTAATACAAAGTTCCTGAGGGTTAATATCAGTAGAACACTACCCGGAGTTTACCAACTGTTATGCGTACACGAAACCGGTAAAGCCTTTACAACATCTGTGGTTGTACAGTAAAAAAATGTCATTGCCCATACATGTTTTTACAGGCAATGACATACAGGCTAAATGTTTTACATCCTTTAAAAATCATTTCTTCCCTCCCAGCAGGTCGCCCAGTTTGTCTTTCATCGTATCAATCACTCCTTCTGCTTTTCCGGCATTGTCTTTGGCGAATTGTTCAATTTTCTCACCCATAGCTCCGGGAATGACATCACTGATTTTATCTAAAAAACTCGAGTCAGCGGCACCTGAGGTAGTTGTGGCTTTATCACCAGCAAACAGATTATCTACTGCTCCGGCTACCATCGGAAATTTCTCTTTGATGTATTCTTTAACAGTATCCAGCGCCTGACCGGCCTGTTCTGCTGAAATGCCGGTTTTGCTGATGATTTTGTTGATTAACTCTTGCATGTGTTTGTATTTAAGTATGTGAACAATAATATGGGTTGAAATACTACCCTATGAAGTTAATTGAAATCCATCAAACTGTGTTTGAATTGTACCACCACCTGCTAAGAGTAGGCTAGGGTATTTGCTTGATCAGGGTTTGTTGGAGTATGATTGTATTGCACATTTTCAGTTATTTCGAAAAGAATCAACATTGAAAAAGCCAATTTAGGTAAAGCATTCATTTGTATTGCAAATGTTACTCCGTATCGTACCGGTCAACACGCTCAATACCGGGCAAGCGAAGCAGTTCATTCACCAGGTTATCCAGCTCGTCTTTGTCGTGCACAAACACCCGCACGTTCCCTTCAAAAATCCCATCTTTCGCTTCAATGGTCATTGCGGAAATATTCACCCGCAATTCACCACTGATGAGGTTTGTAATTTTATGAATGACTCCCACATCATCCAGGCCAATAATCTTTAAACCCGTTAAGAAAGAAATTTCTTTGTTTTTGGCCCATTTGGTTTTAACCACACGATGCCCGTAGTTAGCCAGTAAACGCGTGGCGTTCGGGCAATTGGTTCGATGGATTTTCAATCCCTCACCGGTTGTGATGAATCCAAATACATCATCACCGGGAATGGGCTTACAACAATTGGCCAGGGTGTACATAATCCGGTCGCTGTTCTCGCCAAAAATTATCAGCTCACTATCTTTATTTTTATTGGATGGTTGGGGATGGGTGTTTTCATGTTCTTTGGGTTCTTCTACCACTTTTAATGGTTTGGGCGAAATCAGTTTATCTCCCTGAACGGTAAATAACTTGAGGTCTTTTAAATCAATTTTCTTTATAGAGATGGCATAGAGTAAATCGAGTGAGGAAGGTTGCTTGTAGTACGCCGACAACTCCTCGAGGTTGGCATTGCTCATCGGTACATTCATCTGATCAAGCTTCCGCTGTAATATACCGCGCCCGTCATCTGCAATGATTCGCTTCTCCTCTTTGAGTGTATCTTTTATTTTAGAACGGGCCTTACTCGTTATAACAAAATTCAGCCATTCTGTATTGGGCTTTTGTTTGGCACTGGTAATGATTTCAATCTGGTCGCCACTGCGCAATACATGGCTAAGCGGTACTAGTTTATGATTCACCTTCGCTCCAATACATTTTGAACCCACGGCAGTGTGTACACTAAATGCAAAATCGAGAGCTGTGGCACCCACCGGCAACATTTTGATGTCGCCTTTGGGAGTATACACATAAATTTCTTCGGCGAGGAATGAAGTTTTGAAATCCTGCAGAAAATCCATTGAGTTACTATCCTGATTGGAGAGTACTTCCCGGATCTGATGAAACCACTGTTCAAAGCGGCTTTCATCTTCTTTGCCTTCCTTGTATTTCCAGTGCGCTGCCAAACCTTTCTCTGCAATTTCATTCATTCGTTTGGTACGAATCTGAACTTCCACCCATTTCCCTCCGGGTCCCATCACCGTAGTATGCAATGCTTCATATCCATTGCTTTTTGGATTACTGAGCCAGTCGCGCAGGCGTTCGGGCGACGGATTATACATATCTGTGATGATGCTGTATACTTTCCAGCATTCTTCTTTTTCTTTTTCGGGAGTAGCATCCACTATAATTCGGATAGCGAAGAGGTCGTACACTTCTTCAAAGGATACGCCTTTCTTCTTAATCTTATTCCAGATAGAATGTATGCTTTTCGGGCGTCCGTAAATTTCAAAATTAAATCTGCCTCTTTCAAGTTTTTCTTTCAACGGTCGAATAAAATCATTGATATATCGGCTGCGTTCTCGTTTGGTATCCTGTAGTTTTTTTGCAATGTATTTGTACGTATCTGGCTCCATATATTTCATGGCCAGATCTTCCATCTCCGTTTTGATGCTATACAAGCCCATGCGATGCGCCAGCGGTGCATACACGTAAATGGTTTCGGAACAAATCTTCAGTTGTTTTTCGCGCTTCATGAAATCCATGGTGCGCATGTTGTGGAGGCGGTCTGCCAGTTTTATTAATATCACCCGAGGATCATCGGTGAGGGTGAGGAGAATCTTTTTGAAATTCTCCGCCTGCTGCGAAGTATTCGCATCCATCACCGTAGAAATTTTTGTCAGTCCATCCACAATCTTAGTTATTTCGGGCCCAAACTCCAGTTTAATATCCTGTAGGGTGATGTCGGTATCTTCAACGGTGTCGTGCAAGAGTGCGCATATGGTGCTTCGTACACCCAGCCCGATTTCTTCCACACAAATTCTCGCTACAGCGATTGGATGCAAAATGTACGGTTCACCACTTTTCCGGCGCATGGTTTTGTGCGCTTCGGCGGCCATTTCAAAACTTCGGCGCAGCAGCATTTTATCTCCGGGTTTCATTTTTGATTTCAGCACCCGGAGCAACCCTCGGTATTGACGAAGAATTTCCTTTTTTTCCTCCTCTTCGGTGAGGGTATATAGGGGGATGGGTTTCTCGGCTATGTCCATAAAATAGACCCAATATACTGATTTTTAGTAGATTTTACGGGCATACGAGAAGAGCCCGGGTTGGGGTGGAGAAAGTAGCAAATATTTTCAAAAAATGCAATGAAAAAGCCTAACTTTGCACCCCATTTGCGGATGTGGCGAAATTGGCAGACGCACTAGACTTAGGATCTAGCGGAGCAATCCATGTAGGTTCGACCCCTATCATCCGCACATCGTTCAGAGGAACAGGGACAAAGGCGTTCCTTGTTCCTCTTTGTACTAAACGCCTCAATAAAAAATTATGGCAACAGTTATTCGCGAAAATATCGGCTTACTCAATGATAAGCTGATAGTTAAAATTGAAAAGAGCGACTATTTACCCGCATTTGAAAAGAAACTGAAAGAGTATGGCAAAACCGCCAATATTCCCGGGTTCAGAAAAGGAATGGTTCCTGCAGGCATGATTAAAAAACTGTATGGCGCATCCATTTTTAATGATGAAGTGCTGAAAGGAGTAGAAAAGAAATTGTATGAGTACCTGAATGAGGAAAAACCTGAAATATTCGCTCAGCCATTACCGTTAGTGAATAGTGTTGATATGATCGACATCAATAACCCCGGCGATTATGAATTTGGTTTTGAAATTGGTTTGAAACCTGATTTTGAAATTCCAGCTCTTGAATCCGCAATGCTTACATTCCATGAAGTACAAGTGACGAATGAGATGATTGATGAAGAAATCAATCGTATGCAGATTAAGGCCGGAGAAATGACAGAGCCCGAAGTCATTGATAACCCGGAAACTGTTCTCAACGTATTGTTTAATGAATGTGATGCTGAAGGCAATGTTCTGGAAGGAGGAATTACCCGCGAAAATTCTGTTTTACTCAAATATTTTTCACCCGCATTACAGGAAAAACTAAAGGGCCTGAAAAAGGATGACAGTATTGTTTTCAAGATGAAAGATGCATTCGGTGCTGATAAATTAGGTATGATGTTGAGCGACCTGGGCTTCGATGCAAAAGATGAACAGGCAGCTGAAAAGCATTTTAAACTGGTGATAGAAAAAATTGGCTTGGTGGAGAAGAAAGGCATGACTGAAGCATTCTTCAACGAAGTATTTCCGGGCAAAGACATAAAAGATGAAGCCACTTTCCGTTCTACCCTGGAAGAAGAAATTCAAACATACTGGAACAGCCGCTCACAAAATCAACTGCATGACCAGTTGTACCACTACCTGATTGAAAATACACGAATGGATTTTCCTGAATCTTTCCTGAAGAAATGGTTACAAACCGGAACAGAAAAACCCAAGACCGCAGAGGAAGCCGAGCGTGATTTCCCGGGTTTCAGCAATCAGTTGAAATGGTCTCTGATTACCGACAAACTGATCAAAGACAACAAACTGGAAGTGAATGCGGAAGAATTGCGCAACCACATGCGTGTTGAAGTAACACGCTACTTTGGAAATATGAATATGGGTGAGGATATGAGTTGGTTAGACAGCTACCTCGATCGTATGATGAAAGATGAAAAGCAAGTTGAATCTACGTATCATCGTCTGGTTACCGAAAAGCTGTTTAAGTTTTTGGCCGATCAGGTGAAACCTACCAAAAAGCAGGTGAGTGCCGATGAATTGGCTGCCATGGAACACCACCACGAACACTAATTAAAAAAAGATTTTCAAAATACAAGCGCTTCTGATGAGGCGCTTTTTTTATGTGTTGAATAAAGATATCCGATTGAAGAAAGGCGCTATATTTTTATAATCCAATCGATGAATGGATGGATTCATGTTCCGGACAATCAATCCGTAAATCTGCATTTTTTAATGGAGTGTTCAACAGCTTGCAATAATGAGCATTTGCCCCTTTACTATTTTGGTAATGCATACAGGTCATGCACATACGCTGAATGGTAATTACCCCGGTTTGGTTCAGGTGCTTGATAATTTTGAATAAACTCAATAGCAGTTGCTCCCGGTCGCGCTCCGGCAATTCCACTATAGGAACATGTAACTCTTGTGTAAAAAAGGCATTCTGCTTTGCAATAGCCTTGCCCTTTTCTGTAAGGTGAATGGTATAACTGCGGGAATCTGTTTGTTCAGTTTCCTTTGTAATCAATTCTTTTAATTCCAGCGATTTTACGGTATCACTGATGGTGGCCCGCGTCATATTGAATTCATCCGCCAGGTAACTCACTTTTCTCATGGCTTCGCTGTGATGCAATAAGAAAATCAATACCTGAACCTGAATAGGACTCAGTGCATGTTCTTTACATTCCTGCCACAACAAAACCCTGAAAGCCTGAGAAATTCTTTCCAGCGATGCAACGATTTTACTTTGTGTGCTTTTGTGCTGATGCCGAATATCAAAATCTGATTTCTTCATTTCACGATGGTGATTCATTTTCAAATGTAAAGTAAAGCTTTTCCGTTTAACCCGATCTCCTTAGGGGTTTTCGTCGAGCACTCTACATAGTGTCTTTGCTCAGCTAACAAACGCTATCGTTCTCCGGAAAATAATTACCCTGCAAAGGTAGGAATCCTAACAATGCAGGGTAAAAAATTATTGCTTCACATCTGCCATGGATGCACCGAAATTGATGTGCAGCACATGTCCGTTTGGTGTGAGCAGGGCGAGAACCGATTGCACACCGGCTTTTTCTGCTTCCGCTATTCGGTTTTTGTTTTCACCAAGATGCACCACCTCTACATTCTGGGAACCAATCAGTTCAATGATGTCGTGTTCTGCACTTACACAAACCGGACATCCGGCATGATAAAAAATAGATTTCATTTTTTAAACTTTTAAGTGTGTGACAATAGCGTCTGGACAAATATAGTAAGGAATCCTAACTAAAAAAATATTTTCTGATGATGATCTAATGTTATTTCAACAATACGACACAAATGGCTGGAAAATGTACAATATCGTGAGCGTGCGATAGATGATTCGTGACACAGAGTGCCCTCTTTATGCGCCTGAACAAATAATGTGTGATATCGAGCAATGCAACTGCTATTCGTTTAATGCAGTACAAACGGACAAGGCTAAGCTTTCGGGGTGCTTTACACGTTAAAGTTTAATCTCTTCTTCGTGTTTATCGAAGAAACGAAATTCAGTAAGGTGGTAGTTGGAGTTTGCCCTTACACGAATTTTTTGTTTCATCTTCCACGACCACTTCATACGTTTAGACGGAAATCCGGAAGTTAAATATGCATGCAGGATAGGGTGCACCTGAATGGTGAGGCCACTATGTTTTTGCATGATGAGGTAATTCAGGTTTTAAGCAATTTCATCTTCGAGGATGAGGGTAGAAGATACTTTGCCAGTGCCTTCGCAACTCGGACAAATCTCACTGGTGTTGATATTGGTTTCGGGCTTCATCCGCTGGCGGGTGATCTGCATCAAACCAAATTTCGAAATGGGCAGCACGGCATGTTTGGCTCTGTCTACTTTCATGAACTGGTCCATAGCATCCGTTAGCTTCTTCTTATTTTCCATCAACTTCATATCAATGAAGTCAACGACAATGATACCACCGAGGTCGCGTAAACGCAGTTGCCTTGCAATTTCTTCAGCGGCTTCCAGATTTGTTTCCAGCGCGTTTTGTTCCTGATTATTGCTTACACTTTTATAACCACTGTTCACATCAATTACATGCAACGCTTCAGTATGTTCAACAATCAGATAGGCTCCGCTGGGTAGGTTTACAGTTTTGCCAAATGATGCCTTCACTTGCTTGGTTACACCAAAACTGTCGAAAATGGGCATCCCGTTATTATAATACGAAATGATATCTGCCTTATTCGGTGCAATCTTGCGGATATAATTTTTGGTATCGTTGAACAAGTTTTTATCATTCACCACCACCTTGTTGAAATCTTCATTGAGCAGATCGCGCAGGATGCTGGTGGTTTTGGTTTGTTCGCTGAGGATTTTTGCCGGAGGTACAGCTCCTTTCAAGTTTTTTTGAATAGTATTCCAGGTATGAATGAGTCCGTTTAAATCATCATGCAACTCAGCAGTTTGTTTGTTTTCAGCAGCGGTACGCACGATAACCCCTAAATTTTTGGGCTTGATAGCCTCAATAATTTTTTGGAGCCTTTTTCGCTCTTCGGAAGAATGAATTTTTCTGGAGATGGCCACCACATCATTGAATGGTGTAACCACCACAAAGCGGCCCGGGATGGAAATTTCACAACTCAGGCGAGGGCCTTTAGCAGCAATAGGTTCCTTTAAAATCTGTACAAGAATATTCGGCTTACCGGGAAGTACTTCTGTTATTTTTCCGGTTTTGATGATTTCAGGTTCAACTTTAAAAGCATCGAAATCTATACCATCATCTCCTTTTTCAATCATGCACTGATGGGTGAATTTCATCAGTGAGCGTACGTAGGGACTCAAATCGGTGTAATGAAGAAAAGCGTCTTTTTCAAAACCCACATCCACAAACGCAGCGTTGAGTCCGGGTATAAGTTTTTTTACCTTACCCAGATATAAATCGCCCACAGAGAAGTTGGCATCAGCATTTTCGCTATGCAACTCCACCAGTTTTTTGTCCTCCAGCAAGGCAATTTCTACCCCTGTAGGAACAGCATTAATGATTAACTCCTTGGTCACGTTATACTTGCGCGAACACCTTATGGATTTGATTCAAACAGAGGGTACACAACAGCAGGTCCGCTTTACGCACCATACGTTGTGTACATATCATGGGGCATCATCTTAAAAAATAAGATGCACATGAAAGGAAAATTATCTCTTCTTATGACGGTTCTTTCTCAAACGCTTTTTACGCTTATGGGTAGCGATTTTATGACGTTTTCTCTTTTTACCACAAGGCATACTTGTTCTTTTTAATTAGTTATAAAAATTCGTTCAATTATCTTAATTGCCGGATACGCTCATCCACTTCCTGTGAATAGTGCGGGTTATCAGCTAGTTTTTTACTGATGTTATACCATCGAATCGCTTCTGCTTTGTTGCCCATGGCCGCATAAGTATCAGCGAGGTACGCGATGGCTTCCAGGTTACCAGGTTCTTTCTCCACAATTCTAAGAAAACGTGCGTTTGCTTTATCAAATTGTCCGGAGATCATTCCACCGATTCCCAAAACCAGTTGTGCTTTCATGTTGTTACTGTCGCGTTGAGCCACACCCAACAACTCCTGAATTCCCTGCATGGTGGCTTCGGGGTTGCCGCTTCTGCCCCTGCCGAAAATGTAAGCACTCCCCAAACCTATACGGAGGTCATCATTTTCAGGATTCAACTGAATTGCACGTTCAAAAAGATCTATCGTTTCAGCAGTCATCCATTCCAAACGGGCCGGATCCTGCTGCATTCGAATGTTATCTAACATCAAATGGGCTGCAAAGGTGAGGCTTTTTTCTGAATTTTCCAATTTAGATGCTTCTGAAATATAGTAGGCATACGGCTCAAACAGCTGTAAACTGTCTCTCCAAAATGCTGCTGCTGCACTAAAAGATTGTAATTTTTGTTTAGAATCTGAAGATTCAATTCCAGACTTCAGCGTGTTTAAATATGCTGATTGTGAAGAGGTTAAATTAGTTTCAACACTGTCTATCCATGTTTGGATATTAATTACAGGAGCAACTACTTCTTGTGTTGCGGTTGCACTTTTTGGTGCAGTCGTTCTGCCGAAAAAAAATAAAAGAAACACGAGCAACACACCTGCTGCTGCGGTTAAAAGAGGTTTATTCACTTTGCAACTGATTTACTCCGCAAACTTTTTGCGAATGGCAAAGTTACTGGTCTTCATCCTCATTGAGTGTTGGTTCTTCCTTAATTTTTGTGGAACTCTTAATTTCCTGAACAAATTCCCGGGAGGGTTTAAATGCAGGAATAAAATGTTCAGGAATAGCTACAGCCACATTTTTCTTAATGTTTCTGCCGATCTTTGCAGCTCTTTTTTTAATGATAAAACTGCCAAATCCCCTGATGTAGATATTTTCACCTTCTGCCAGCGTGTGTTTGATTTCTTTAAACATCGTTTCAAGGGAGACCAATACATCTACCTTCGGTATTCCGGTTTTTTCTGAAATCTTGTTAATCAGATCAGCTTTACGCATAACTTAAAATTTTCATTTTAAATGAGGTACCTTGTTCAAATTTACAAATAACTATGTGATAATCAAGTAGATTTTAGATTATTTATACAAAAACTTTTAAATATTCACCCTTTAACTATTAAAAGCAAGATTTATGCCCTTGTCAGCCCGTTCCTATTTTGTACAACAATTGCTGCGCTGGAACCGGCTTGCCAATAAACGCCACATGCCCTGGAAGGGGGAAAAAGATGTCTATAAAATCTGGTTAAGCGAAATTATTTTACAGCAAACACGTGTAGAACAAGGACTTTCGTATTATGAAAAGTTTATAAACGATTTTCCGGATGTGCACGCACTGGCCAATGCCTCTGATACCCGGGTGATGAAACTTTGGGAAGGATTAGGATATTACAGTCGTTGCCGTAACCTGCTCCAAACAGCCCGGATGGTACAGGATATCTATGAGGGACATTTCCCGAAAAGCTATGAAACATTACTGAAACTACCTGGAGTGGGACCTTACACCGCCGCAGCCATCAGCTCTTTTGCTGCCAATGCCCCATATGCAGTGGTAGATGGCAATGTAATCCGTGTGCTGGCCCGCTTTTTTGGAATCAATCGTCCGGCAGGAGATGCTGTAGGTAAAAAAGTCTTCGATCAACTCGCACAGGATATTTTGCCCAACGGGCGCTCAGCTGTTTATAATCAGGCCATTATGGATTTTGGAGCCACAGTTTGTAAACCGGCTGCCCCATCATGTGGAACATGTATGCTTCGCAGCAGATGTTATGCATTGAACCAGCATGCGGTATCATCGTTACCGGTTAAACGTATACGGCCTGAAAAAAAAGACCGCTACCTTCATTTTATATACATTCAATATAAAGGTAAAGTGTGTATCGTGCAACGCCGCCAAAAAGATATATGGCAGGGCTTATATCAACTTCCTGCAATTGAAACCTCTAGTAAAAATTTTCCGGCACATTTTCGTCCCATACTCACCAGCCAACCCAAATTATGGGACGATACCGATTACACACAGGTGCTCACGCATCAAAAAATACATGCCAGATTTTACAGGATATCGGTCATTAAAAAACCGGAAATTCAAGATGGATTGTGGATCAACGAGAAAGAGTTGAATGAATTTCCCATGCCGAAAGTATTGGTTCATTTTTTAAAGAATATTCACAAATGACCTAGAGTACGGGTATTGCTAATTTTCAGATAAGTTATATCTTTAAAACCGGAGATGATTTTAAGAATCAACTAATTATTCAATATTATGAGAGGCGTTAACAGGGTGATGTTGATAGGTAACTTAGGGAAGGACCCGGATATTCAATACCTCGAAGGCAATATTGCTGTTGCCAAATTTTCTCTAGCCACCACAGAAACATATAAAGACCGAAGTGGTAAACTGATTGCTCAAACGGAGTGGCATACCGTTGTGCTGTGGCGCGGTTTGGCAGAATTGGCACAAAAATACCTGCACCGGGGAAGCTTAGTGTACATAGAAGGCAGGTTGAAAACCCGTAGTTGGGAAGATAAGGAAGGGCATAAAAAATTTGCAACTGAAATAGTAGGTGATAACTTAATCATGTTGGATAAACGCGCGGATGGTTCTCATCCGCATATGGATAATCTGGAGCACCCACCTCATGAATTACCACCTGCAGATGAAAGTCGGGATTAACTTGTATTTCAATTCAGGTTTGCCGGTTATTGTTTACTAAAATTTTTTCTCATTGGATTATCACTCGGTCATTACACATTTACCTTTTCATTTTCTGGCGATTACTCCGGTTGAATCTACCGTGTTGGTCATGCTGGTGATTTCATTGCTTGTATTGTCATTCCTCATATCCGGAAGCGAAATTGCATTCTTTTCCCTTACATCGAAAGATTTGAATGTGTTGAAAACAAAGAGTAATCCTTCATTTCGCCGGATTGTGTATCACTGGAACAACCGAAGGTACTGGCGTCGATGCACATTGCCAATACATTCGTAAGCATTGGAATTGTACTTGTTAGCAATACACTGATGGATGAGTGGCTCGAATATTCTACTTTAACGTATTGGGCAAGATTGGTGTTAAAGATTGTGGTAATCGCTTTTATCCTCATCCTTTTTGCTGAAGTGCTTCCAAAAGTTTGGGCTACACACCGCAAACTGTGGTTCGCTGCATCGGCCTCGCTGGTCATTGAGATTTTCAACAGCCTGTTGTTTCGTTTTAGTACTCGGGTGGTTCGTTATACAGACAGAGTCGAAAAAAGAATGTCGGAAAACAGAAACGGAGCTGTGGATGACAGAAGCCTCGATCATGCCATTGACCTGTTGCCTGAAGATGAAGCCACTCCGGAAGAAAAGCAGATTCTGAAAGGAATCAGAAAATTCAGCGGCACAACGGTAAAACAAATTATGCGCTCACGCCTCGACGTGAGTGGTATTGAAATCAACAGCACTTTTCATGAAGTGATGCATCGGGTAAAAGAATTGAACTACTCACGTTTGCCCGTGTATCGAAACAATCTCGACGATATTACAGGTATGATTCATACCAAAGATTTACTGCCGTATCTGCATGAATCGAATACTTTTGATTGGGAACAACTAATACGTCAACCCTACTTTGTACATGAACAAAAACTAATTGAAGACCTATTGCAGGAATTCAGGACACAGCGAAAGCACTTTGCCATTGTGGTGGATGAATTCGGAGGTACATCCGGCATTGTAACGCTCGAAGATATTCTGGAAGAAATTATCGGTGAAATTGAAGATGAGTTCGACGATGAAAAAAGCAGCAACGCAAAAATTGATGATTACACATACATCTTTGAAGGCAGAACCATGATACCTGAAGCGTGCCGTATGATGAAACTCCCGGAAGATACTTTCAATGCAATAAGGGGTGAGAGCGATTCTCTGGCCGGATTGGTTCTGGAAATTGCCGGTGAATTCCCGCAAATCAATCAGGCCTTAACCCATGGTAACTTTACATTCATTCCTCTCGATATCAACAAAAACAGAATAGAAAAAATTAAAGTACTTATCAACCCCGTTCAAACAGATTCAGAATAAATGCAACACAATCATTTGAGAGTTTTCACCTTGCTGCTCCTGATCGTCATTTTGAGTTGCAATAGTGTGTACACATCTAAAAAACGCGGCTATTTTCATATTGAACTCCCGGAACATGCATATCAAACCTTCGACAGAGAGGGCTTCCCCTATGCATTTGAATATCCTGTATATGCAAAAATTGTACAGGATACCACCTATTTTGATACGACGCCCGAAAATGATTATTGGGTTAATATTGATTTTCCACAATACGATGCAAGGGTATTTCTGAGTTATAAAATAGTAGGAGGAAAAGCACCGTACAAAGTGAAAGGTAGTGACGGGCAATACAAAGATTCCATCGGTATAAATGAATTCGACCGAATGGTGAATGATGCCTTTAACTTAACCAACAAAAATGAAGTAGTTGCCACCTCCATTCGCGATAGTGTATTCAGAACACCCAATGGTGTTTCAGGTGTAGCTTTTCGTGTGGGTGGAAATGCCGCTACAGCCCGTCAGTTTTTTGTAACCGATACTACCCGGCATTTTCTACGTGGAGCTTTGTATTTTGCCTCCACCCCCAATGCCGATTCTATCAAACCTGTGGTTGATTTCCTGCAAAAAGATATAGAACACCTCATGAATACTTTCCGTTGGAAAAATGGAAACACTGTATCGATAGCCCCATAATCAATGTCGGATAACAAACTTCAAAACCATATTTTTGCAGCATGATAGCCATTGGTGATGTTTTGGTGAGCGACCAGGTGTTGAGTGAACAATTTGTTTGCGATTTGAACAGTTGTAAGGGAGGCTGTTGTGTAGACGGTGATGCCGGTGCACCACTGAATAAAACGGAATTGAAAAAACTGGACGAAATATTCGATACCATTGTTCCGTATCTTGAAGAAAAGGGGTTGAAGGAAATTGAACAACAGGGCCGGTATGTGTATGATAAAGAATTCGGATGGGTAACACCCACCATTCGCGGAAAAATTTGTGTGTATGGAGTAAAAGATGCCAATGGAATTGTGAAGTGCGGCATTGAACAGGCCTGGCTCGATGGAAAAATAACATTCAAAAAGCCGGTCAGTTGCCACCTCTTTCCGGTCATTGTGAAATCCAGCAAACTCAGTACCACTCGATATGTCAATTACGAACCCCGTGAAGACTTATGTAAAGCCGCCTGCACCCTGGGTAAAAAACTCAAGGTACCGGTGTATGAATTTTTAAAAGAACCCCTGATTCGTACTTTTGGTATCAAATTTTACAACGCCCTCGAAGCAACAGCAAGGCACTTAAAAAAGGAGATAAAAAAATGAGGAAATTCTTAATACTAACGGGTGCAATTTTAAGTAGTATACTGCTCATGAATGCATGCAGTGTAAACAAGGCCAAGATTGACAACAACCTGAAAAAATATTTTGAAACCCGCAATGTAAAAGGGTGTTTCACCATGATGAATAATGCCACCGGCAGCGTAACGGTGTACAATATGGAATTGGACACTATGCGTTTTTCACCTGCCTCTACTTTTAAAGTGGTGAACGCTTTAATTGGTCTTGAAACAGGTGCCATCACCAACGACAGCATGGTGATTCGTTGGGACGGGGTGCGCAGGCCCGTGAAAGAATGGAATAAATCTTTGAGTTTGCCCGAAGCTTTTAAAGTAAGCAGTGTACCTTATTTTCAGGAAGTGGCGCGCAGGATTGGAAAAGATACCCTACAACGGTACTTAAACACGTTGGGATATGGGAATATGAATATAGAAGGACCAGTAGATTCTTTCTGGCTGAATAATACGCTCAAAATTTCACCGGATGAACAATTGGGGCTGATGAAGCAGTTGTATTTTGATCAGTTACCGTTCCGTAAAAGTGTTCAGCAATCAGTGCGTAATATGATGCTCCAGGAAGATAACACCCTCTATCAGTTGAGCTATAAAACCGGCTGGGGATACAATGAAAAAAATGAATCTATCGGTTGGGTGGTTGGCTGGATTGAAGAGAACAGGCATGTGTACTTCTTCGTTACCCTGGTACAATCTGACAACCCTGAAATTGATATGCCCGATGTTCGTATGAATATCACCCGCGATATTTTGAAAGAATTGGGCTTCTTTGAAGGAAAGAAATAATCACCCTTATTGCTTCTTTAACATTCGGGAGGTGGTTATTGTTTAAATTGCAGTATCCATGTTTTCCTTTCAACATCCGCAAGCTTTTTGGTTGCTACTCTTATTATTGCCATTGGTTGCTTTGTATCGTTATGCGGTACAGAGAAAGCGAGCAGTGGCAAAAAAAATCGGAGATGATGCACTCGTTGCAGAACTAACCGCATCGTACCTGCCCCGCAGATACGCATTGAAAGCTATTTTATCCGGTTGTGCATGCACGTTGATTGTGTTGGCTATTGCAAATCCCCGGCTTTCAGGTGGCAATCAAACAATCAAAAGAAATGGAATTGATTTGGTACTTGCGCTGGATGTGAGCAATAGTATGCTTGCAGAAGATGTTTCTCCGTCAAGATTAGACCGTGCCCGCCATGTTATGTACCGCATGGTAGACCGCTTATCCAATCACCGCATTGCAATCGTGGTGTTTGCAGGAAAAGCGTATTTGCAAATGCCCATGACGGCAGATCACACCGCAGCAAAAATGTACATCAATGCCGCAGGCCCTGAGTTGGTGTCGGTACAAGGAACCGCCTTGCGTGAAGCCCTGAAGAGAAGCAGCCAGTCATTCAATCCACAGGATAAAAAATATAAAGCAGTTATATTAATTACCGATGGTGAAGATCATGATGATGGTGCTGTAGATGAGGCAGAAACTATGGCAAAAGAAGGGATTGTAGTGAACACCATTGGTATCGGTTCCAAAAAGGGAGCAGTTATCAAAAACCTGGAATCAGGAGAAGTGAAATTAGATGCAGAAGGTAATCCGGTTATTTCTATTCTCAATGAATCTGTTTTACAGAAAATGGCAAAGGCCGGTAACGGTACGTATCATTTTTATACTCAAACTATTGACGCAGTGCAAGCTATGGAAGAATCCATTCAACAGATGGAACAAAGGGAAATTGTAGATGAATCCAGCAAAGTATATCAATCTTTGTATATGTTCCCATTGCTGGCAGCTATGTTATTATGGATGTTGGAGTTGTTTATTTCAGATAAACGCAAACGAATGGAAATATCTTTGAAACCCGCACTCATATTGCTACTGACAATGGGATGGGGAAATGGTTTTGCTCAACATTTACGGAAGGGCAATGCCTTATATGGTAAGGGCGAATATGAAAAAGCAGCCGAGCAATATAAGCAGGCCATAGAAAAGAAAAACGATTTTGCAGCACACTTTAATTACGGCAATGCAATGTATAAAAGCAAACAGTCGGATGCCGCATTGAATGCCTATCGGGCAGCTATTGATCAATCTGACAACCCTCAGCATAAAGCCGCCGCCTGGTATAACACCGGAGTGGCGCTTCAACAAGCCGGTAAAACAGAGGAGTGTATAGAAGCCTATAAACAAGTCCTGAAACTGGCTCCGGATGATGCCGAGGCAAGACATAATCTTCAAAAAGCACTTAGGGAAAAGCAAAAACAACAGCAGCAAAAACAACAGCAGCAAAAAAAGCAACCACAGCCGCCAAAGCAACAACAGCCGTCATCACCGGCAAAACTAACACAGAAAGAGGCTGAAGATAAACTCAGGGCCCTGCAACAACAGGAAAGAAACCTGCAGGATAAACTGAAAAAGCAAGATCCAACACCTGCAGTAAAGCCTGAAAAAGACTGGTAACATTCCACCCTTCCCGGTTGTATCTTTGTACACTTAAATCGTTCAGCCTGTATGCAGCTATATTGTTCATCTACACAACAGTACAAACGTTTACCCACCCGGCCGGTAAAAGTGGGAAATCTCTGGATTGGAGGAACGCACCCGCTGCGTGTTCAAACCATGACAACCACCGACACGATGGATACGGAAGCAACCGTTGAACAGGTTATCCGTTGTGCAGATGCAGGTGCTGAACTGGTTAGGATTACGGCACCATCTAAAAAGGAAGCCGAGAACCTCAGGGCTATCAAAGAGGCCCTGCTTAAAAGAGGTTACACCTTGCCGTTAGTAGCTGATATTCACTTCACGCCGAATGCTGCTGAAATTGCTGCCGGTATTATTGAGAAGGTACGTATCAATCCGGGTAATTATGTTGACAAGAAGAAGTTTGAACAAATTGAATACACGGATGCTGCATATGCCGATGAACTCAAACGCATTGCCGAACGGTTTAGTCCACTGGTTGAACTCTGCAAAAAACACGGAACCGCTATGCGCATTGGTACGAATCATGGCAGCCTCAGCGACCGTATCATGAGCCGCTATGGAGATACGCCCCGTGGTATGGTGGAAAGCGCGATGGAATTTTTGCGCATTGCACGCGCCCTGGATTATCATCAAATCATCCTGAGTATGAAAAGTAGTAATCCGCTCGTGATGGTTCAGGCTTACCGATTGCTGGTGCAACAAATGTTGGAAGAGTTTGGCGAATGTTACCCGCTGCACCTCGGTGTAACCGAAGCCGGTGATGGTGAAGATGGAAGGATTAAATCAGCGATTGGCATAGGAACGTTATTAGAGGATGGAATTGGTGATACTATTCGTGTAAGCCTTACCGAAGACCCCGAGTTTGAAATTCCGGTTTGTAAAGACTTGGTGAAGAAATATAATGATGCTTCTTCATTGGTTGAAGCGACATATCTGCCCAATGAACGACTGTGGTATAATCCATTCGAGTACAAACGTCGTGTAACCCAATCCGTTACGAATATCGGTGGCGCGAATGTGCCGGTCGTGTTTGCAGATTTTATGCAGTTGCCTGAAATATCCCGTGAAGCACTCTCTGCTATAGGTTATCGATATCAGGCGGAAACAGATAAATGGCACATTGGCGATGCAGCGGCAGATATTATTTACACGCATAAAAAAACCATCCCTTTCGAACTTCCCGGCACAGTAAAGGTAGTATGCGATGCGAGTGTTTGGTCACCTGCATTGAATAATCATTATCCACTGTATACCGCTGAAGAATATGCAGCCGAAAATGTTACCGATGGATTACATTTTGTAACCTGTGATGTAACCGGTGAATATACAAAGGTACTTGAACGGGTTGCAAAGCACAGTCAGGCAGTATTGTGTATCTATGCCAGCGGAATGAACAGTATGCAAAAAGTAAGGAGTTGTATCAATACGATGATCGGTATGCGCATTCATAACCCGGTTATCCTGGCTGTAGAATCTCATCATACAACCATCGATGAACAACTGATTCACTTTTCCGTACAGGCAGGTGCCTTATTGCTGGAAGGAATGGGTGATGGAATATGGCTAATGAATGATCCATCCAAAATGCTGAACAGGCAGGTGAGTGGGAGAACGTATCTGCCAATAGAAAACAATCATCAGTTCCTGAATCAGACATCCTTTTCCATACTGCAGGCAACGCGTACACGCATTTCTAAAACAGAATATATCAGCTGCCCGAGTTGCGGACGAACATTATTTGACCTGCAGGAAACCACCGCTAAAATCCGCAGGGTAACACATCATCTGAAAGGATTGAAAATTGCCATCATGGGTTGTATTGTCAATGGGCCGGGAGAAATGGCTGATGCAGATTTCGGTTATGTTGGGAGCGGTCCCGGAAAAATTACTTTATACAAAGGCAAGGAAGTGGTGAAAAGAAACATCAATAGCGATGTTGCGGTCAACGAACTCATCAATATCCTTAAAGAGAATAATGTATGGATTGAACCCACTGCAACCGTTGGTTCATAATTTAAAATGCAATCATGCAAACAGATTTTCTTGTTATTGGTTCCGGAATTGCCGGGTTAACCTATGCACTTAAAGTGGGAAGTTCTTTTCCGGATAAAACGGTTACCATCATCACCAAAACCATGAGTGATGAAACCAACACCAAGTACGCACAGGGCGGTATAGCAGGAGTGATGGATTTTACAACCGACAGTTTTGAAAAGCATATTGAAGACACCCTGATCGCGGGAGATGGTTTGTGCAGAAAAGAAGTGGTAGAACTGGTGGTGAAGGAAGGGGTGGAACGCATTCAGGAAATAATTGAATGGGGCGCCCGTTTCGATAAAGATAATGAAGGCGAATTCAAACTGGGTAAAGAGGGCGGCCATAGTGAAAACCGCATATTACACCACAAAGACATCACCGGTAAAGAAATGGAGCGGGCACTGCTCGCCAGCATAGCGGAACTGGAGAATGTGAAAATCATTACACATGGGTTTGTACTTGATTTGATTACACAGCATCACCTTGGCTATCTGGTTACCAAATCAACACCCGATATTGAATGTTATGGCGTGTATATGCTGAACATCAATACACATGAAATCATTACGATCCAATCAAAAATCACTTTACTGGCAACCGGTGGGATTGGCCAGGTATACCGATCTACCACCAATCCTTCAATTGCAACCGGCGACGGAATTGCGATGGTGTACAGAGCCAAGGGGCGGATTGAAAACATGGAATTCATTCAGTTTCATCCCACGGCATTGTATGAACCCGGTGCTAAAGGATATTCCTTTCTCATAACGGAGGCGGTTAGGGGCGATGGAGCCATATTGCGAAACGATACCGGTGAGGCATTCATGGAAAGATATGATAGCAGAAAAGACTTGGCACCCAGAGATATTGTGGCACGTGCTATTGATAACGAAATGAAAATTCACGGAACGGAATTTGTTTATCTGGATTGCAGGCACATGCCCCTGGAAAAGTTTATCGAGCACTTTCCAAACATCTATGAAAAGTGCAAAAGTGTGGGTATTGATGTTTCGAAAGATATGATTCCCGTTTCTCCTGCAGCACATTACAGTTGTGGAGGCATTAAAACGGATGAGTATGGAAGAACCTCCATTAAGCACCTCTACGCTGCCGGAGAATGTGCCAGTACAGGCTTACACGGGGCTAACCGCCTGGCCAGTAATTCACTGCTAGAAGCCATGGTGTTTGCACACAGAAGTTTTGTAATGGCATCCCGCGACATTCATATAGTGAATCAAGTACCCGAAATTCCAGAATGGAACGCAGCAGGTACCAAAGCCCCCGCGGAGATGATCCTCATCACCCAAAGTAAGAAGGAACTTAAACAAATCATGAGTGATTATGTAGGTATCGTTAGAACCAATGAACGTTTGGGCAGAGCTGCTACCCGTTTAGATTTATTGCATCTGGAAACAGAAAAACTGTATCAGCGTACGGAAGTGTCGCCCGCTTTGTGTGAATTGAGAAACCTGATTACAATAGCCTACCTCATTGTAAAATGTGCCGGGTTCAGAAAAGAAAGCAGGGGTTTACATTACAATACCGATTTTCCTGGTAAAGGCGCTATTTTGCAGGATACTATTTTATAATTTACACCTTCACCGAAGTATGTACTATATTGTTTACGGACTGCTTTATCTTTTATCACTCATACCTTTTACAGTGATGTATGGATTGAGCAATGTGATTACCTGGTTGATGTTTTATGTGTTCAGGTATAGAAAAGATGTGGTGTTGAATAACCTTCAGATTGCATTTCCGGATAGGTCCGAACCAGACAGAAAGAAAATAGCCCTCGCATTTTACAGAAATTTAATCGATACTTTCCTGGAAAGTATTAAACTCATTTCAATCTCTAACGCACAATTAGAAAAGCGCATTCAGGTGCGAAATATGGATGCGTGTAACCGATTGATTGAAGCCGGTAAAAACGTACAATTTCATAGCGGACATCAATTCAACTGGGAATATGCCAATCTGGCCTTTTCGAAAAATGTACAGGGTACTTTCCTGGGCGTATATATGCCCATCAAAAACAAAGTGCTCAATACCATTTTTCTGAAAATCAGAAGTCGGTATAACACCACATTGATACCCGTTCCGGAGTTTAAAGAATCGTTCAAGCAATTCTCTGAGCAACCGTATTCCCTTGCATTGGTTTCTGACCAAAATCCGGGTAAACCCATGAACGGACATTGGCTGAATTTCTTCGGTAAACCCACGCCTTTTGTAGCCGGCCCGGATAAGGGTGCCCGATTAAAAGGTACCGCAGTTGTTTTTGTGAAATTCATTAAGGAAAAGAAACGGGGATTCTATACCTATGAGGCTGCGGTGATAACAGACAATGCTTCGGATATGCGTGAGGGTGAGTTAACACTCCGCTTCCGTGATTTTCTGGAAGAAGCCATACGCGAACAGCCCGACAACTACTTATGGAGCCACAGAAGGTGGCGTAGGCAATACAAACCGGAGTATGAGAAGAGGTGGATCGAGTCCGTGCCTCCTCCCATACCAAACACCGGAATCACGACTCCGCCACCTGACTCAGATGCTGGAATTCCTGATTATACTTCAACGTAGCCTCTACACGATTGCGAACACCCATCTTTCGATAAATGCTGCGCACATGTTTCTTCACCGTTTCAGGTGAAATAAAAATTTTCCCGGCAATTTCTTTGTAATACAATCCTTGAGAAAGTTCACGGATTACCTCAGTCTCCCGACGAGTGAGTAGATTTTCAGCAGTTTTCATATGAACTATTTTAAGTGTGAATAGTTCTACAAAGTTGAATGCTGCAACATCCTTCAACAAGTGATTATCACCATTTTCATCCTGTTACTTTTCTGAGAACGGATGTATAAAATACACAAGCCCGCTGGTAGGGCAGGCTCATGCAATGTATGATGATTCAACAGTTTAATTTAAAGCGGCTGTTTCCTTCACTACCTGCACATTTTTCAATTTGCTGATACTGCCCCATCCACCCAGTACATTGCGAAGGTTATGAAATCCGTGCTTTTTAAAAATGGAAGCGGCTATTACACTGCGGTAACCACCCGCACAATGAATGTACAGGTTTTGTGATTCATTGAATTGTGCAATCTCTGCAACATCAGTCATTTCTGATAAAGGAAGGTTAATCGCACTTTTTAAATGACCTTCTGCAAACTCGCCTTCTTTTCTAACATCTACAATGGTGAGCCGTGGATCATGTGGTATATCCATCCACAATTCATCCGCCTCCACATCAATCACCATATCTGTTGGTTCTCCGGCATTCAGCCAGGTTTGAAATCCACCTTCGAGATATCCGTGAATTTTTTCAAAACCCACCCTGGTTAACCGTACGAGGGACGCTTCTTCTGCGCCGGGTTCTGTTACCAGAATGATGGATTGATTGAAGGGGAGCAAAGCGCCGGCCCATTCTGCAAACCGTCCTTCCAACCCAATAAATATTGAACCGGGAATAAAACCGGTAGTGAAGGTGGTGGCAGGGCGTGTATCTAAAATGATGGCACCCTGTTGTGCTGCGTTTTTAAAAGCTTCAATGGTTAAAGGAGTTAATCCTTTTTGTTTTAGTTCGTTTAAGGGCGTATATCCTTTTTGATTGATTTGTGCATTGATTGAAAAATATTTTGGAGCATCCTGCAAACCCGATGTTACCTTTTCAATAAAGGCTTCTTTGGTGGTAGGTTGCAGCGCATAGTTCAATTTTTTTTGTTCACCCAATGTGCTCCACGTGTCTGGCCCCAGGCTTTTACCGCAACTACTACCCGGGCCATGTGCCGGATACATTAGCACAGCATCCGGTAAAGGGAGGATTTTTTGTTGAAGAGATTCATACAGTATCCCGGCCAACTCTTCACTGCTCATCCCTCCACTGCTTAAATCGGGGCGGCCCACATCTCCTACAAACAAGGTATCACCCGTAAACAAGGCATGTTCTTGTTCCTTTTCATTCCTCAACAAATAGCAAACACTTTCCATGGTATGCCCGGGTGTGTGTAATACTTCTATACTACAAGCCCCCAATGGAAAGATTTCGCCGTCTGTGGCGTGGTGTACAGTATAGCCGGTTTTTGATCCGGGTCCGAATACGATGGGTGCCCCGGTAGCTTTGGCTAAATCCAGATGCCCGCTTACAAAATCTGCATGAAAATGGGTTTCGAATATATATCGAATGACTGCATTCCTGTCTTTTGCCAGTTGCAGGTAATCATCAATATCACGTAATGGGTCAATAATAGCGGCAACCCCTTCGCTTTCAATGTAATAAGCTGCCTCACTCAGGCATTTTGTATATAATTGCTGGATGTACATATTTCTCCTTTGTGCAAATGTACGGTAAGTTCACTGCTGCCTGAACAGCGACTAGTGTTAAACCCCATCAATGGAAATAAAAAAAGCGGATGAACACTCATCCGCTAGTTTTTTGTTGAAAGTTTCATTATGCAACCATTTCTTGCACACACTGATTCAGCTCATCAATTCTTTTGTAGTTTACCAGATAATAAATGTACTTTCCTTCTCTTTGCGTAGTTACCACACCGGCTTTTCTCATGATTGCAAGGTGTTGAGATGCAACAGATTGCTCTAATCGAAGGCGAACATAAATCTCCGTAACGGTTATCTTTTTCTCGGTTTCAATCAGCGTTAAAATTTGCTGACGGAGCTTGTGATTCAGTGCACGTAAAACAAGAGATGCTTTCTTAACATTATGATAATTAATGTTAATGGAAGAAGGGGCCTCATTGCCTTGCGCTTCTACTTTCAGGTCATTCGTTTGAGTTGCAACCATCATAGGGAAATAATTTAAATCTTGAACAAAGTAAATAGAGTACAAATATACTATTGGAATAATGTTTAATTGAATAAACGCTGTTAAAATTGCTGGTAACGAATGTCTTTTAGATATAGAATTATTACTACACGTTGTAGAATTCTTTTGCATAAAAGGGGATAGCATCAACCACTGAAGCAAAGTCATTCGACAAATATTTTTCGTAAGCGCGCTGTATGAAAGCCTCTGTAGTATTCACCATTTCAACGAAAATTGCGTTCGGGTGGCTCACTATATCTTTGAACTTACCAGAACCATTACCCGAAAATATTACGGGTTGTTTGTGGATGTATTCAGAGAATGCATGTTGATCTAAAATCATCGCACGGGGAGTTATCATTTCGTTCATCTCATAATCATATACTGCGGTAAACACTTCCATGCGGCGAGCGTCAATCATCGGACAATACAGTGCGTGGTTCATTCCATTTTGTTTTACACTGGCAGATGCCATCAACCACAAATTGTTGATGGTAATCAGCGGAATATGTAAGGCAAAACAAAACCCTTTGGCGGTTGACATTCCTACCCTTAAACCCGTGTATGATCCCGGTCCTTCTGTAACAGCTACAGCCTGTAAGTTTGACGGAGAAATGGATGCTTCATCCATCAAATCACTGATTGCTTGATGTATAAAAGCGCTATGGTCTTTCTGTTGGTGATTTTCTCTTGATGCAATGCATTGTCCATTCATCGATAAAGCTGCAATGGCAGTAGTTAATGCCGTATCTATATGTAAGATATAGGTGTTCATACGTTGGCTTCTTTTAAAAGCAAAGCACAGGGTTGATACCTTGTATCGGTGGGCGAGAGGTGTAAAAGTAATTCGGCTATCCTTGATATTCCAATCTTTCGGCTCCACTCAAACGGGCCATATGGATAACCGGTACCTAATTTCATAGCAATATCAATCTCATCCTTAGTGCTGATTCTCGCTTCAAGGGCAAAATAAGCTTCATTGATAATCATCGAAACCACCCTCGCGGCTATCAGTCCGGTTGCAGGTGTTATCCAAACCGGTGATATATTCAACGATTGCAAGATGTGGTTGGCTTTTTCATTTGAATTTCCTCCTACTTCCCAGCGTGGTCTTTCAATCAATCCCGGCCATAATGAAATGTAGTTCACCTGTGCGTGTGGAGTGGATGCAATATGCGCGGCATCCATAAAAACGGGAACGGTTTCAGGAATATCGTGGATCGGAGTTTCAGCTCCCAGGAAAATGGCATCAGGTATTGCATGGTTCTTCCATTCTTCCGGTTGTTGTACACGCAACCAGGTAGCACCTTTCAGTGAAGAAAGACTCAACCATTGCGCATCCGAAACACACGTTAATATTTTCATGAATTCTTTTTGCAAAAATAGGGCGATAATAAAAGACTAACTTTGCAGGATAAAAAAAATTCATGAAACATCAGATAATACAAACTCCTAATGCCCCGGCTCCTATTGGTCCGTACAGCCAGGCAGTGCAGGCAGGAGATATGTTATTTATATCCGGACAAATTGCCTTGAATCCTGCAACCGGCGAATTAGACAATGCCGACCTTCGAACTGAAACCCTTCGGGTAATGCAAAACCTGAAAGCCATACTGGAAGCGGCCGGAACTCATTTTGGCAAAGTAATTAAAACAACAATTTTCCTCAGCGATATGCAATGGTTTACAGAAGTAAATGAAATATATGCCACGTATTTTACAGATAATTATCCCGCAAGGGAAACCGTTGCCGTAAAAGGGTTGCCGAAAAATGTTCACGTTGAAATCAGTATGATTGCTGCTGTATCATGATTATTATCACCTCATCTGTTCACGAATCACTGTTAGAGTACCTTTCTGATAAAGGCTATGCATATCGTTATGTGCCCGAAATCACATATGAACAGTTGTTGTCAGAGATACACGAAGCGGAGGGCTTGTTTGTTACTACACGACTGCCCATCAACAAAGCACTGCTGATGAAGGCGGAAAAGCTCAAATGGATTGGTCGCCTCGGCAGCGGAATGGAAATGATAGATACTGCGTTTGCGCGTTCTCGTGATATATATTGTGTGAGCAGTCCGGAAGGCAATCGCACGGCAGTAGCTGAGCATAGTTTGGGGATGTTGTTGAATATAATGCATCACATAGCCCATTCTGCAGATGAAGTGCGACATGGCCTATGGAAACGTGATGAAAACCGTGGAACTGAACTCACCGGAAAAACGGTAGGTATTATTGGGTTTGGTAACACCGGAGAAGCATTTTCCCGTTTGTTAAGCGCTTTCAATGTTACCGTATTGGCGTATGATAAATACCGGTATGATTTCGGAGGGCGGCATGTTAAAGAAGCAAGTTTTGAACAAGTGTGCCGTTATGCGGATGTAATTAGTTTTCATCTGCCGTTGAACGAAGAAACGCGATACATGGCCGATGTGGCATTCTTTAACAAGTTGAGGAATCAACCTTATATACTCAATGCCTCTCGTGGAGAAATCATGCACACCCCATCGCTGATTGAAGCATTAAAATCCGGAATGATACGGGGCGCGGCATTGGATGTACTTGAAAATGAGCGGCTGAATACCTTTTCGCCGGCTGAAAAGGAACAACTCGATTATTTAACCAGTCACCCCGCGGTGATCGTAACCCCGCATATAGCAGGGTATAGCCATGAATCGTATAAAAAAATGGCAGAAATCCTGATTCAAAAGCTGAAATTGTAATCGGTTTTAATCAAAAAGATTATATTTGTAATCATGCAACGCTTTGGAGGTCATCCGAAGCGTTGTATTTTTTTTGCTACTAAACAACAGCATTATGGCAGAGACTAACTACGTAACACAGGAAACATTTGATAAAATGCAGGCAGAATTACACCGCATGAAAACCGTTGATCGGCCTGCAGCCAGTGCGGCCATTGCCGAAGCGCGGGAAAAAGGAGATTTAAAGGAGAATGCAGAGTATGATGCCGCCAAAGAAGCGCAGGGCTTGCTGGAGGCCAGAATCAATCAACTGGAAACCACGGTTGCCACAGCGCGTATTCTGGATACTTCTTCTATCAATACCAACCGGGTGAGCATTTTAACCAGGGTTACACTGCTTAACATGAACACCAAAAAGGAAGTTACCTATCAGATTGTGTCTGAAGGAGAGGCCGATTTAAAGGCCGGAAAAATTTCTGTTACCTCACCCATAGGCAGTGGATTGCTGGGCAAATCGGTGGGCGATGTGGCTGAGGTGAAAGTGCCTGCCGGTGTATTAAAATTTAAAATTGAAAAAATTGCTGTTTAATAAAGAACATTAAAAAACATGACTGTTTTTTCGAAAATATTATCCGGCGAAATTCCATCCTATACTATTGTTCAGGATGAAAAATTTTACGCATTTCTGGATGTGTTTCCCCTGGTGCACGGGCATGTACTTGTTATACCCAAAATTGAAGTGGATAAGCTCTATCATTTACCGGATGCTTATCTATCTGAAATGATGCTCTTCGCCAAGCCGATTGCTATGGCTATAGAAAAAGCATTTCCCTGTAAGAGAGTGGGGATGAGTGTTATTGGGCTGGAAGTACCACACGCCCATCTACACCTGATACCATTGAACAGCATGGAAGATATCAACTTCACCCGCAAAAAGTTACAAGTAACTAAAGAAGAATTATTCGAAGCACAACAGAAAATTGTAAGTCATTTAACGGGGCGCGACAAACGGTGAGGGTTACCCGAAATAAACTGTTTCCAGTCTGCACTTTTTTTGGCTCCTTTCATTACGGGCATTTTACCCTGAAAGGAATGGCAAATGGCCACCGCAATAGCATCAGAAGCATCAAACTGCCTGGGAGTACATTGAACCTGTAAAAGTTTTTCCACCATTTTTAATACCTGCTCTTTACCGGCATTGCCGTTTCCGGTGATGGATTGCTTTACTTTTTTTGGAGAATATTCGCTGATGGGTAGGGTATATTGCATTGCCGCAGCAATGGCCACACCCTGTGCCCTGCCCAGTTTCAGCATGCTCTGAACGTTTTTTCCAAAGAAAGGAGCTTCAATGGCAAACTCATCAGGTTTGTATTGGTGAATGAGCTCTGTCACTTTTCGGTAAATAATTTCAAGGCGTTCATACGTGTCGTAGCGTGTAGGAATTTTCAGCACATCCATACAAATCAGTTTCAAGGCCTGGCCCTGAACCGATAAAACACCAAATCCCATCACCAGAGTGCCCGGGTCTATTCCTAATATAATTTTTGGTGTATTTTGCAAGAGGCTGGCTTAATTTAAATGTACTGCTTGAACAAAAGTATTAAAATAATCATCAACTATCTCCTGGCTCCGGTGTTGTTCGTAGTGCTATGCTGGAGTTTGTATCAGCAGATCATTCACCAGCCCGATCTGCCCACCCAATGGAAACATATTCAACAAAGCTGGGTCAATCCCCTGTGTGGATTGGTAGGGGTGCTCATGATTGTAAACTGGGGTATTGAAACCCAAAAATGGATTGTGTTGATGCGCCCTGTAGAAAAGTTATCTTTCGCAAATGCATTCAGGTCGGTGTTGGCCGGCTGCAGTATTACCATGTTGACACCGAATCGAATTGGTGAGTATGGTGGACGCATCCTCTATGTACAACCGGAAAACAGACTCAAAGGGATTTCCTTAACCATACTCGGTAGTTTGAGTCAGTTGATTATAACATTGGTTGCAGGGGTTGCAGGTTTGATTGCAATGAAGTACTTTTCTCCTCATGCACAACCGGTGTTTGAGCATGTGCCCGCTTTTATGGAAGATATTCTGTTGGGAGCGAGCATAACGGTGTTGGTAGTGTTATTGTTGTTGTATCTGAATGTACATTGGTTTGTGGTATGGATGGGGAGGATTAAACCCATGCAGCGGTTGATGAATCACATTGCTGTACTCGATCAGTTTAGTGGCAAACAATTGTTAAGAATCATACTTTTATCTTTTTTTAGATATCTGGTCTTTATTTTGCAATACATCGTGATGTTGAAAGTAATGCAGGTTGAAGTAGATTGGGTTTGGAGTGCATGGATTCTCAGCGTTTTCTTTCTGGTGATGGCCATGGCACCCACCATCGGATTTCTGGAATTACCGATACGGGCCACGGCAACGGTCGAATTGTTCGGCATGTATAGCAGCAATGTGGCAGGGATTCAGGCGGCAGCATTTGGTATCTGGCTGATCAATCTAGCTATTCCTGCTTTGATAGGAAGTTTATTTGTGTTTGGATTAAAACTCATAAAGGAAAAATGAATACAGTCTTAAAAATAATGCTGCTCATGTTTGTGTATATGAACAGCGTAACGGCAAAAGCTCAAAGTGATTTCTGCGGGATTAAAAATACCAGTTTCCAAAACGGGGAAACGGTAACCATGAAAGTGTTTTACAATGCGTTGGGCGCTTATGTTGGTGCCGGAGAAGCAACATTTTCGGTTAAGCTTACCCGTTATAATGATAAGCCGGTGTATCATTTTCTGGGAGAAGGAAAATCATATGCTTTCTTTGATAATTTCTTTAAAGTGAGAGACCGGTATGAAAGTTTTGTGGATACCGCATCGTTATTGCCATATAAATTTATCCGTAATGTGGATGAGGGCGGACATAAAATATACAACAACGTTACCTTCAACCAGGAAACCAATACAGCCGTGAGCACCAATGGTGTGTTTAAAATCACAGATTGTATACAAGATGTAGTGAGTTCGGTGTATTATGCGCGCAATATTGATTTTGAAAAGTACAAACCCGGCGACAAAATTCCTTTTGATATGTTTCTGGATGATGAAATTTATCATTTGTACATCCGTTACCTTGGCAAGGAAAAAGTGAAAACCCGTTACGGCAGGTTTCATGCCTATAAGTTCAAACCCTTGCTGGTGAAAGGAACCATATTTGAAGGCGGCGAAAAAATGACTGCATGGATATCGGCAGATGACAACCGTTTGCTGCTGCGGGTAGACAGTCCCATTTCCGTTGGAAGCATCAAAGTAGATATGATGGGATACCGAAACCTGCGCCATCCTTTGAAATCCCTGATTTCTACCAGATAATTACACCTGTTTTCTCAGCGCACACCACAAGTTCCTGAATGTTCAGTCAGGCAGATGTGTTTTCATATTACACTGCATCCAGCGTAAAACCTTCTTTCATGCGTATACCCTTCTCCGTTATTTGCAGCGTGCAGCATTCCGTTTCCGGATCGTGTTCGAAGAATAAAATGTAATCGTTCTCAACAGCTTCCGTAAGGAAAGATTTTTTCTCATTCAACGTAGTGAGCGGGAACATATCGTATGCCATTACATAGGGTAAAGGAATATGACCGGTAGATGGCAATAAGTCTGCCATAAATAAAACCTCTTTTCCTTTGTATGTAACCTGGGGTAACATCATGGCATCGGTATGACCGAATGCCTGACGGATACGTATAAACGATGGAAAATCACCGGCATGAGTTTCGATGAATTTCAGTTGTCCGCTTTCCTGTATGGGCAAGATGTTCTCTTTAAGAAAGGAGGCTTTTTCCCGTGCATTGGGTTCCACAGCCCATTTCCAGTGACGTTCATTACTCCAGAATGTAGCATTTTTGAATGCCGGTACCAGCAAGTCTCCCTCTTTTTCAATGCTTCCACCGCAATGATCAAAGTGAAGGTGTGTCAGAATAACATCTGTAATATCATTTCGGTGGAAACCATGTTTAGCCAATGAAAGGTCCAGCGTGTCGTCTCCATGTAAATAGTAATGCCCCATAAATTTTGCATCCTGCTTATTCCCTATGCCATTATCTATCAGCACCAGTCGGTTCCCTTCCTGTATCAACATACAACGCATCGCCCAGGTACACATATTGTTGGCATCGGCCGGATTGATTTTATTCCATATACTTTTCGGCACCACACCAAACATAGCACCACCATCTAATTTAAAATTTCCTGTAGGTATAGAATACAGTTCCATATTATATTTTTTTAGGGATTCGTTTCATCGCAAAGAAAAGAAAGATCAGCCCCATCGCAAAAAATGCCATCAGCGCCAGCACACTGTTGCGCATGCTGCCTGTAAACTCTTCTATGTATCCGAAGAGTGATAATCCAATAACAATGGCAATTTTCTCCGTGATATCATAAAAGCTGAAGAATGAGGCGGTATCATGGGTTTCGGGCATTTGTTTGGAATAAGTAGAACGACTGAGCGATTGAATGCCCCCCATGAGTAGCCCCACCGCACAGGCCAGCAGATAAAAGTGGGTGGGCGTAGTGATGTGGTAACCTGCTATACAAATTCCAATCCAGCAAATGACTGCACCGGTGAGGATATAAAAATTTCCAAACTTCATAGATAACCTCGACATAGACCAGGCTCCACCGATAGCAACCAGTTGAATGGCTACAACGGTGAGGATTAACTCTGTTGAGGGCAGATTCAACATCTTGCTGCCAAAGTTGGTTGCTGCAAGCATCACAGTTTGTACACCCATGTTATAAAAAAAGAATGCTGCAAGAAACCGTTTCATTACCGGCATGTGCAATATATGGTTGCCCACTTTTTTCAGTTCGCGAAATCCTCCGGTAAAAACAGATAAACGGTTTTTTCCGTTCGTATTGGCGGGTTTGTCGGCAGGTAATCGGTTAAAAGCTATTTGGGCAAATCCAAACCACCAAACACCCACCAGCAGGAAGGTAACACGCACCGCATCTCCTTCATTATTCAGGAAAGGGATATGTTCATGAAACACAACCAATGCAAATCCGATCAGTTGCATCAATACACTGCCCATGTACCCGAAAGAAAATCCGCGGGCACTGATTCGGTCCCGGTCTGCCGGAGCAGCAATTTCAGGAAGATAGGAATTGTAAAATACCAGACTGGCATAGAAGCAAAAAGCCGCAATCATCATGCATATCACACCGAGCGAAAATGTTTCCGGTTTAAAAAAATACAACATGCTGCATGCCAGTGCTCCGGTAAAGCAAAACAGTTGCATGAATTTTTTCTTTGAACCCCGGTAGTCGGCTATGGAGGAGAGAATGGGTAAAGTAATGGCAACAAGCAAGTATGAAAAGGCCAGTGCATAACTGTATAATGCCGTATTTACAAATGTTCTGCCCAGGAAAGTAACCTCGCCTAAGAACGGTTCAGCGCGTGTCATCTCCGTATAATACACCGGAAAAAAAGTAGTGGTGATTACAAGGTTGTACACTGAATTGGCCCAGTCGTACATGGCCCATCCATTAATGACTTTTTTCGAAGCAGTTTGTTGCATGAGTTGGCGTCGGGCATTATTACCGGATGTAACCGGTATATACCATAATCAGTAAAATGATGCCAACAATAATACGGTAAATCCCCCAAACCCTGAATCCATACTTTTTAAGGAAAGAAATAAAAAAACGTATCGCCAACATGGCCACTATAAATGCAACCACATTTCCAACGGCCAGTAATTTGATTTCCTGTGCGTTGAATCCGCCGTTCTCAGTGTAATGTTTGAGGAGTTTATATCCGGTTGCCGCCATCATGGTGGGTATAGCCAGAAAGAAGGAAAACTCAGCTGCCGCACTACGTGAAAGTTTTTGTTGCATTCCTCCAATGATAGAAGCGGCACTTCTACTGACACCGGGAATCATCGCCAGGCATTGCCAGAAGCCAATAATCACCGATTGTTTATAGCTGATTTTTTGTTCATCCTCTGTTACAGGCTGATTGAAAACTTTATCAATAAACAGAAGAATGATACCACCTAACAATAATGAAACCGCTACAACGGTTGCACTTTCGAGCATGGCATCAATTTTTTCGGAAAAGAAATATCCTAAAGCCAAAGCAGGGATTACACCGGCAGCCAGTTTCAGATAAAATTCGAACTGTTTTTTCCAGCCATTTTTGGCAGAAAGCAATTTTTTGTAATACAATACCACTACGGCCAGGATGGCTCCCAACTGGATGGCTACAGTAAACATTTTGGAAAAATCATCCTCCTGCATCCCCATGAGTTTTTGAGTAATAATCATGTGGCCGGTAGATGAAATAGGAATGAACTCTGTCACTCCTTCAACAATGGCAATAACAATAGCTTCAAATACATTCATGCGATGGAATTCCTGCAGGCTTGCAGGTATTGAATCTACAGGTTATGATTTTGGTTTTTTCATGATAGCATAAATTTCTATCACAAATCCTGCAATGATGAGGATGGGTGCCACAGTAATGCGTACAGGACTATAAATATCTTTGGTGTCGAATACATTCGGATCGCTGCTTTTGCCACCGGCCATTAATATAAAGCCGAGTGCCAGACAGGCAATTCCTATCAGCATCCACATGTAATTGTCGCGGCCAAACAGGTTGTTCGCCGGTACATTTTTATCGTTTGTTTTTTTAACGGTTTTGTTCATAACGCTCGATTGGGGTGCAATATAAGCCATTGTAGACTGAAATGCCAGAAATATGAACTCAGTACAGGTCGTCTAGTTTCATTTTCAGGTATTTAATAACGGCTCGGTGGGTACTTGCCAGAGAAATAGTAATACCGAGCAGGATAATGACCAAAAACAAAATCATCAGTCCTTGTGTATCTCTCAATACTTTAAAATCTGGTATAATAGATTCTATTGCCATGATGCTGATCCAAATACAAAATATGGCGATACAGGCGGATATGAGTCCGTTGATGATGGCGCGCTGATTAATAGGCCGTGCAATAAATCCCCGGGTTGCACCCACCATTTGCATGGTTTTAATCAGGAAACGATTGCTGTACATGGCCAGGCGTATAGTATTATCAATGGAGAACACTACCAGTATAGTGAGGATAGCAGCGGCTATCAGGAAAATGATACCGCCAATTTTTACGTACTTGCTGATTTTAGAAACAGTTGCAGTAGGGAACTGAAATTCACTGATTACACCGGGAAAATTCGAGTGCAGGTTAGTAGATAAGTTATTTAAACTGTCTTCCTGGACATAATCTGCCTTGATGAAAAAGTCAATACTTTCCGGCAGCGGATTGGCATCTATGATTTTCTTCCAGGTGGTGTCGTTTTCAGCATTGTATTTTTCAATGGCTTTTTCTTTGGTAACATATTCAATGCGGTTGGCATACGGGATGGCGTTGATATAATTCACTACACTGTCAATCTGCTTTTTTGATGCAGTAGGAGAAAGAAAAGCGTGTACCTGAATGCTTTCCTTCAGATAATCACCGGTTTTTCTGAGGTTCAGGAAGAACCATCCAACAATTCCGAATAAAAACAACACCAATGCTACACCAATGATTGCGTATGCGTATGTGGGTTTTCCTCTTTTTCCAGATGCCTTTCCGATTTGTGCCATAATAAGTTAGTATAAATGGAATCACCATTTCAGCGATGCCGACAAAAATAAAGGTTTTTACGTGGTTTACTTTAGTTTTGCTAACTAGCAAAATTTAATGTTCAACAAAATAGCGTTTAGCCTTTTGCATAGAAAGTTCATACGGGTAAAATAACGTTTCATTCACACTCATGTGTAGAAACAGGAATCAAGAATTATGGAGTACAATTTTAATGAGATAGAAGCCAGATGGCAGCAATTTTGGGAAACCCATAATGTATATCAAGTAGAGATACAACAAGACAAACCCAAATGTTATGTGCTGGATATGTTTCCATATCCGAGCGGAGCTGGTTTACATGTTGGGCATCCTCTGGGCTATATTGCCAGCGACATCTACAGCCGTTATAAAAGGTTGAAGGGGTTTAATGTGTTGCACCCTATGGGCTTTGATAGTTTTGGATTACCGGCTGAACAATATGCTTTGGAAACCGGTCAACATCCCGCCACTACCACAGAAAAAAATATCAAAACCTTTAAAGAGCAATTGAGAAAAATTGGTTTTTGTTATGATTGGTCGCGCGAAATACGGACCAGCGATCCTTCGTATTACCAATGGACACAGTGGATATTTCTTAAGTTGTACAACAGTTATTTCTGTAACACGCAACAAAAAGCAAGGCCTATTCAGGATTTAATTTCGAAGTATGAACTTCGGGGTGCTATGCCCGCTCAGGGCGATCCGGTGGAAGGGGTACATTTTACCGCAGAAGAGTGGAATAATTTCTCCCCCGAACAAAAAGAAGAAAAGCTCATGCGCCGACGGCTGGTGTACAGTGCAGAAGGAGAGGTGAACTGGTGTGAAGCGCTCGGTACCGTTTTGGCGAATGATGAAGTAGTGAACGGACTCAGCGAACGGGGAGGGCATCCGGTTGTTAAAAAGAAAATGCGCCAATGGTATCTGCGCATTACAGCCTATGCAGAACGCTTATTACAATGCTTGGATACGGTAGATTTTAGCGAGAGCATGAAAGACATGCAACGTAACTGGATAGGAAAGAGTGAAGGCGCTGAAGTGGAATTTTCCGGTGCAACTTTTGAAGGAAAAATAAAAGTATACACTACTCGGCCTGATACCATTTTTGGAGTTGATTTTATGGTGTTGGCTCCGGAACATGCACTGGTAACGGATATTACAACAGCCGACCAACGGGGAGCCGTAAACGATTATCTGAGTTATGTAAAAACAAGAAGTGAGCGTGAGCGAATGGCTGAAGTGAAGCAGATCACCGGATGTTTTACCGGTGCGTATGTGTTGCATCCATTCAACGGAAAGAAACTGCCGGTATGGATTAGCGAATACGTTTTGGCCGGATATGGTACGGGCGCAATTATGGCGGTCCCCTGCGGAGATCAGCGCGATTTTTCATTTGCACGTTATTTTAATATTCCAATCACTAATATTTTAGGAAGCCATTTTAACGGAGAAGAAGCCAATCCGGGCGATCAGATTGAATTGGTGAACTCAGACTTCCTCAACGGGTACACGAAAAAAGAAGCAGTACCACTGGCCATTGAAGCACTGGAAAAAATCAATCAAGGTAAGCGCAAGGTTAATTATAAAATGCGCGATGCGGGCTTTAGCCGTCAACGGTATTGGGGTGAACCCTTTCCGGTTTTATGGAAGAACGGTACCGCGTACCCGATGAATGAATCGGAATTACCATTGTTGTTGCCACATGTAGATCATTACAGTCCGGGCCCTGAAGGGCAGGGGCCTTTGGCCAACATCACCGAGTGGGTAAATATAGACGCACATACCAAGAGAGAAACCTCCACCATGCCCGGGTTTGCGGGTTCATCCTGGTACTTCCTTCGTTTCATGGATCCGCAGAATAAAGAAACGTTTTGCAGCACAGAAGCCAGCGATTACTGGAATCAGGTAGATGTGTATATCGGAGGAACGGAACATGCGGTCGGACATTTATTGTACAGCCGTATGTGGACGAAAGTGTTGTTCGATCTCGGTTTAATTCAACATGATGAGCCGTATAAAAAATTGGTGAATCAGGGAATGATAGGTGGCGTTTCAGAAAAAATATATAGAATTGGACTAAATCAAGTTGAGGAAGATAATTCGTATGTAGGAAATTCATCAAATAATATGATTATAAAATGGAAATCTGACATCAATGGATTACCAATTGTGTTATTTCCAGATGAAAATGAGGAAATAAACTACTATTTATTTAATCTTTCTGCAGATTTAGACATATCACAGTATGAAACTTCTGTAATTCGAACTAGTCTAAATATGGTTAGTGAATCTATATTAAATATTGAAAAGTATTTCGAAGGAAAAAATAACAAAAGTAGATATGAGATAATGTTGTGTAAGGATGGGTATTATGATAGTAGGCGAGAGAGATGGTTTGATTATGAAAAAAAACCAATCGAACCACTGAAATTTATGACATTCCAAGTACAAGAAAAAATGAGTAAAAGATATGGGAATGTTGTTAACCCTGATGATGTTGTGATCAAATACGGAGCCGATACATTCCGTATGTACGAAATGTTCCTGGGGCCGATTGAACAAAGCAAACCCTGGGATACTAAAGGAATTGAAGGAGTGCATCGTTTTCTCAAAAAACTATGGCGCTTGTTTATGGAGAATGGAAAATCTGTATGGACAACGGAAACGCCTACACGCGATGAGTTGAAGACGCTGCATAAAACCATTCATAAAATTGAACAGGATACCGCGCAGTTTTCATTCAACACTGCCGTAAGTGCATTTATGGTGTGTGTGAATGAGTTAACTGAACTGAAGTGTCATAAAAAAGAAATCCTGGATTCTTTGCTGATTTTGCTCGCACCCTATGCACCACATATTGCCGAAGAGTTATGGCATCAAACCGGCAACACAGGAACTATCCTGGATGCAGCTTACCCGGTATTTGATGCACAGTATGTGCAGGAAGACTCCAAAGTATATCCTGTTTCAGTGAACGGTAAACTGCGCACGAATATTGAGCTGAGCTTAACGGCCTCACCGGAAGAAGTTCAGGAGGTGGTGTTGAAGGATAGCGTGATACAAAAATGGATGGAAGAAAAGCCACTTAAGAAATTTATTTTCATTCCCGGCAAAATGATCAATGTTGTAGTATGATGTACGACCCGGCACACCACCTGCTCCAGTTGCTTTCGAAGCATGCCGGAGATTTTTATCCGGTAGTACCGTATGCACCGGATACACATACAGCATTGCCGGTACAACTGAAAGAAATTGGTGGATTAACCACCGAGGTTGTAAACCATACGGAAGCTTTTTGTGATTTGATGCGTAACCATCGTTTAAATCTTCAGGCCGACTATTTATATGGTGGTTACCGGGAGCATCGGCTAATGTATCAGCGTAGTTCGTTGTTTGGCTCGGGTGAAAACAGGCGGACCTATCACCTGGGAATAGACGTATGGTGCGAAGCCGGAACACCGGTGTTCACGCCGATGGGTGGCACAGTACATGGAGTGGGGATGAACGAAGGATATGGCAATTACGGTGGAACGCTCATCATGAAATATCAAATTGAAACAACGGTATTCTATGTATTGTTTGGTCATTTATCATCGGATGTATTGATCGACAAACAGCCCGGGTTGTATTTGGCCAGGGGTGAGCAGTTGTCGGTTATAGGCACGCCTGAGGAAAACGGACATTGGCCGCCCCACCTGCACATCCAGTTGATTGCCGATATCGCACATCATACATCCGATTATCCCGGTGTGTGTTCCATTCACGAGTTGAAGTTGTACACAGAGATTTGTCCGAATCCGCAAATATTACTACCATTCGGGAATATATAACAGCAAAGAAATGATACAGGGTTTTTAACGGTGAAGCTTAAACGACATCATTGTTTTTTCTGCGATATCTTTCCACTTATCGAAAGAATTTCCTAAAGATGTGAACGTGAGTAAATAGGCATTATCCTCTTGAATAAAACATACAGAAAGGGCATAGAGCCTTTCAGCTTCCTGCTGAACGGAATAAGCAGTTTTGTAAAAAGATACATTATTCGACCTTTTAACAGCTGATTCTATTACCGTACAATCACTACCCAGCGTTTTGAGTTGGTCGTCTGTGATTTCTTTATACCTATCCAGATCCATGTGTTGGCCGGTTAAATCCTGAATCAGCAAATTGATATTTTCATTGAAGTTTACTGAAGCTTCATCTTCAGGTACGTACAGAAGAAAAGATGTGCCCATTATTTTAGAGGTGTCTAACCTCCAGGAAGCCGGATAGTCAATTTGGTAATTGTCTTTTTTGAAAGTGATTACTTCGCCTGGTTTTTGAGATAAGGCAGTAAGGCAGAAAAATACCCATAAAATAGTCAGGCTGAGTTTCATGATAATTTTTTTTAAACGAACAAGTGAGCAACAAATGTAAGTGAATATAATTTGAGTGCTCACCGGCAACCATTCCGTTTTGTGCAGTTCAGTTTACATGGTAATATCACCCAACATATTTAAAAAATTACAACCCCGAAGGGCCGCAAAGTTGTGCCTCTCAACATACCTGAAACAAGCACGACCCTGAATTGGTCGCATGATAATAACATAAAAAGAAGCCGAAACAAAAACGACCCTGAAGGGGTCGTATGATTATATCTTAGCCTTATTACGTAGTAACCGAAAGGGTTAAAATTGACTCACATGATATCATTTCCCCCGGGGATACTTCGTATCCCTTCCCCCTAAATCTAAAATAAGGCATTTAAAACACTTAAGGCGTTTTTAAACATTTAAGTATGAATAGGTACCCCCAATCGAACCCCTCTGGGTGTATTTGTCCGCTATCATGTCGATTCTTTTGATCTCTTGAAATGTGTCCCTTTGTACTTTCGTTTGAGCAACCTTTTTCAACAACCCAATCTTACGAATAGCCGTCAAAGGCTGTTCTTTCGGCACTTTCCCGGTTGAACGTTCATCTTAAACAAAGAATATTTACCGTCTTTTTAGTATTATTTATCAATGAAACCCTTCCGGATATTGGGTTTTAATCATATTTTTATCCCTTAATCTGCTTTATACATGGAAATCATCCCCGGTGCCCTTTTACAACAAATCAATTCCCCGGCCGATTTAAAGAAGTTTGATAAAGATAAACTCATTCAGGTTTGTCAGGAATTACGCCAATATATTGTTGACGTAGTAAGTGTGCATGGCGGTCATTTCGGTGCCAGCCTGGGTGTAGTGGAATTGAGTGTTGCGTTGCATTATGTGTTCAACACACCGTATGATCAACTCGTGTGGGATGTAGGGCATCAGGCATACGGTCATAAAATTTTAACCGGTCGTCGCGATAATTTTCCAACCAACCGAAAATACAAAGGCCTCAGCGGCTTCCCTAAAAGAACCGAGAGTGAATACGACACCTTTGGTGTTGGCCACTCTTCTACCTCCATTTCTGCTGCACTGGGCATGGCGATGGCTTCGCATTACAAGGGCGAGCACGACCGGCAACATGTGGCAGTCATTGGTGATGGTGCCATGACGGCCGGTTTAGCGTTTGAAGCCATGAACCACGCCGGTATCGAAAAAAGCAATGTGCTGATTATTTTGAATGATAATTGCATGAGCATCGACCCCAACGTGGGTGCATTGAAAGAATATTTAACCGATATCACTACTTCACATACCTACAACGAGTTCAGAGATAATGTGTGGAAAGCGTTGGGGAAGCTGCCTATCGGTAAAAATTTCACCCGCGATATGGCAAGCAAGCTGGAAGCCAGCCTGAAAGGGATGGTGAATAAAAGCAGCAACTTGTTTGAAGCTTTACAAATCAGGTATTTTGGTCCGGTAGATGGACACAACGTGGAGAAGTTGGTAGATGTACTGAGCGATTTAAAAAATATTGCAGGTCCAAAAATTCTGCATATTAAAACCGTCAAAGGCAAGGGCTACGACTTGGCTGAAAAAGATCAAACCAAGTGGCACGCACCCGGTTTGTTCGATAAAGTAACCGGCGAAATTTTTAAGAAGAAGTTTGATATTCCTCAACCACCGAAATATCAGGATGTATTCGGGCACACCATCATTGAGCTGGCTGAAAAAAATCCCTTGATTTTGGGTATTACACCCGCCATGCCCAGTGGTTGCTCGCTAAAATATATGATGGAGAAAATGCCAGATCGTGCCTTCGACGTGGGCATTTGCGAACAACATGCGGTAACGTTGAGTGCCGGCATGGCTACCCAGGGGATGCGTGTGTTCTGCAATATCTATTCATCGTTTATGCAACGTGCGTATGATATGGTTATACATGATGTGGCGATTCAGAAATTACCGGTAGTGTTCTGTTTAGACAGGGCCGGTTTGGTGGGAGAAGATGGCCCCACTCACCATGGTTGCTACGATATCGCGTACATGCGATGCATACCGAACATGATTGTTTGTGCTCCCATGAATGAAGCAGAGTTGCGCAATATGATGTACACGGCCCAATTACCTTCTTTGCAAATGCCTATTTCTATACGCTATCCGAGGGGTGAAGGCGTAATGCCCGAATGGCAAACCCCATTCGAAGAAATTCAAATTGGTAAAGGACGCAAACTGAAGGATGGAAAAGACATTGCCATTCTGAGTTTCGGACATCCGGGCAACTTTGCCGCATCGGCCATTCGGGATGTTCGTGCGGATGGTATTCAACCGGCGCATTACGATATGCGTTTTGCCAAACCACTGGATGAAGAAATGCTTCATGAAGTATTCTCGAACTTCAAGAAAGTAATTACCATAGAAGACGGCACCGTTGTAGGTGGTTTCGGAAGTGCGGTACTGGAGTTTATGAACGCACAGGGTTACCACGCCGATGTACGCGTACTGGGCATTCCGGATGCATTGATAGAACACGGCACACCCAAACAACTGTATGAGGAAATAGGGTTAGATCCGTATTCCATTGCACAATTGCTGCGTTCCATGGCCGGCGTGAAGGCAAAGCCTGTTACTGCTTAATATATTCCGAACTTTTTTTCAACGGCCAAACGGCGGAATTCGAAAATAGATTCCAGCTGACGGCGAATGAACAGGATGTTTGCCAGTTGTCCCAGCATACCTAACGGTGGCGCGTACGTTACAATGTCGGTCATGATTACCCCACCTTCAATCGGTTCAATTTTATGCTGATGGTGCCAGAGTTTGTATGGCCCGCTGCGTTGCTCATCTACAAAGTATTCCATTTCTTTTACATGGGTGATTTCTGTCATCCAGTTCAGTGGTATGCCCATTAACGGACTCACCGTATAGGTGATGATCATACCGGGGTACATTTTACCCTGGCCACTTTGGTTCGTTACCGTAAAATTCATATAGGACGGAGTAATGTCTTTCAAATTCATGGGCGATGACATGAAATCCCAAACGGCTGACATAGTAGCCGGTATTTTTTGCGTTTTAATGAATTGATAAAATGCCATAATGAATTCGTTTTTAAGTTTTTAAAGTAGATAGGCCACCATCCACATGAAAAATCTGTCCGGTAATCCAGGAAGATTGTTCAGACAAGAGGAATGTGGCCATGTGGGCGATATCGTTGGCGGTACCGATTTTTTTCAGCGGGTGTTTTTGTGCATTGGCTTCGCGTTTTACTTCCGAGTTGAGCAAGGCATGTGCTAATGGCGTATCTGTAAGCGACGGTGCGATTGCATTGACACGAATGTGGGGCGCCCATTCTGCTGCCAGCGATTTAGCTAACCCTTCCACCGCCCCTTTGGAAGCGGCTACCAGCGTATGAAACGGAAGTCCGGTTTGAACGGCAACGGTAGAGAACAGTACAACCGATGCACCGGGTGATTTCTTTAATCTCGGCAAAACAGCCTGCAGCACACTAACGGCACCGGTTACCTGAAGTTGATAGTCGCGTATGAAATCGGTGGGTTTAATTTTATCAAACGGACGAAGCAGGATACTACCCGGGCAATACACCACGCCATCTATGCTCTCAGGTAGGTAGTTAAAATCCAGAGTGTCGTCGAGTACGTTCAGGTAATGAAAGTACATACCGGTAGGATTGGAAACAGGTTCTTTTTTAAAATAGGTGCCAAAAACCTGATGGCCCTGTTCCAACAATTGAGCAGTTATTGCGTTGCCGATACCACCGGATGCACCAATGATCAGGTAATTACGTTTCATGCCGTAAAGGGTTTAAATGTATAGGATGTATTAAGTGTTTTTAAATTGCATAATGGATGAATACGTGTGATACGAAACTTTTTTCTGATTGGGTTGTTGGCTGATGAATACCATTCCCCTGGCCAGGTCAGCGGCGGAGATAGAATGATAGTGCATCCATTTTTTGGGAAGGATCCGGTTAATCAGTGGGAAAAGAGATGCTGCCAACTTTTCAAGCGGCCGCTTTTCATTTCTCTGTCCGGTTAATAATGAAGGTTGGTAAATATGAAGGTGTGGTATATGTAATGATTTCAGCGCTTCCTCTGCTTCTGATTTAATCCGGATATAGAAATTGCCGGAACCGGGTTGTACGCCCACCGCAGAAATGAAATAAAAACCCTGCAAATTTTTGGTGAGTGCTACGGTTGCATACTGAACGGGTATGCCAATTTCTATATTTCGGTATTGTTGAAGGTCAGGTGTTTTTTTACGAGTGGTACCCAGGCAGGAAAAAATGGTATTAATCGATACGAAAGGGGCTAGGTCTTTTTCGGCATTGAACTGACTGATGATTTCCGTGAGTTTGGGGTGATGGATACCCGAAGGTTTTCGATTGATGGTAATGACACTTTGAAAGGAATCATCCTTCAATAGAAGATCGAGAATATAGCTTCCGGTTAATCCGGAGCTTCCTAAAATCAATGCTGTTTTCATACCAGGGTGTGTGCAAAAGTCGGAAAAAAATAGGGCAATCAGCAAAGACATATTAGTTAAAGCAATTAAAAAGTTCTTTTCGCATTAAGCATATCAATAGGGTGTATGGGCCTTTCATACCTGTTTAAAATGGGGAGAGGCATTAAAAATGCAGCCATTTCCAGCCGGTTTACATCTATTGTAGCATTCTCCAGGACATGTTTAGATACGAAAGTTCATTTCATCTCCCCCAAAATAGTGGGGCACTGCGTGCCCGCCCTATAACAACTTTCGCGATTTTATTTGAGGTAAGTTGTTTTTAAACGTTTGTTTACGAATGAATATGTTTGGGGGGTGTTTCTTTTTTGGTATACATTAAAATAACGTTTTCCGCCGTTATTGGTTTTCACTCGTGTGTTTGCCGTTGTTGCGACATATGACCAACAACACTGGGTGGGCAGCAATACTGCAACTTACAGAAATTAGAAGGTCGCACTCGCCCTAAAGAAGAGAACAATGAAGTAACATTTGTGTATGATTATTTTATAAAAGATCATTTAGGTAATGTAAGAATGGTGCTTACGGATGAGGATAAATCAATACCCTATCCTGCTGCAACTATGGAAGTTGCCAATGCAACCACTGAAGAAGCTTTGTATGCTAATGTAAACACTACAAGAGACGATTTACCATCAGGTTATCCAACAGATGAATTCATAACTCCAAACAATAGGGTGGCTAAATTACAAGGTAACAGTAACCCTATTGGCCCATCCATTACACTTAAAGTGATGGCAGGAGATAAATTTAATATTCATGTAAGCAGTTGGTACAAAACAAACAGTGAATCACCGGGAAGTCCTACCAACATTTTGAATGATTTGATATCATCTATCACCACAGGTGTATCAGCTCAATTACCAGGTATGCATGGAGGTGTAACAGCAATAGATTTACAAAACACAGGAATATTTACAACATCCATGACGGAATTTGTAAATAACAATCATACACCTGATGTAAACCGACCCAAAGCTTATCTTAACTGGATTTTATTTGATGAGCATTTCAAGTATGTTGGAAGCTCCAGCGGCGCACAACAAGTACCTGCTGAAACAGTATTTGGAACAGCACCAAACAATGATGTACACCATCATGTTTTAACAGATTTACCAATAACTAAGAATGGATATTTGTATATTTACGTGAGCAATGAGACACCTAACATTGCTGTGTTCTTTGATAACTTACAGGTAACGCATATACTAGGACCTTTATTGGAAGAAACCCATTATTATCCGTTCGGGTTAGTTATGGCTGGCAAAAGTTCTAAAGCAATCACAGAAGCAGCGGAGAATAGATTTATGTACAATGGTAAGGAAGAACAGAGAGAAGAATTTAGTGATGGCTCCGGATTGGAGTGGACGGATTACGGCGCAAGAATGTATGATAACCAGATTGGGAGATGGAATCACATTGATCCGTTGAGTGAAAAAATGCGCAGGTGGTCACCTTATAATTATGCATTTAATAATCCATTGAGATTTATAGATCCGGATGGGATGGCTCCTACGGATGATTACATAGACGCGCGTACTGGTAAATACTTAGGATCTGATGGTGCTAAGTCAAGGGAAATTAGAGTTATTTATAAAGAGAATTTTGATCGAGTAAATAATGTAAATAAGGGTACTTCCTCATCAACAGCTACTGAGGCTTTACATCAGATAAGTTCGATTATTAAAATTGACACCGAGAAAATTGAACAAGACATTATTGATGTGAATATAGACACACAAAAAGAAGGTGAAAAAGAAAATCAAGCATATTTTGTTTTATCAGTAGATCTCTTAGATGACGAAGTTCCTTCTGCAATTTTAACTACAAAAAGAGGACCAGAGGGCACAAATACTGATTGCGAAGTTCAGGTTGCAGGTAATAATGATTTACTATTTACAAGGGATAGAGGAACCAATCATTTCTTAGGTCAGATTCATGGTCATCCCTTCAGTCATGATTCAAAGAGAAATGTTCCAGGACCTTCGATGGATAAAGATTATAGGACTGCTAGAAATTTAAATAAACCAATATATACAATAGACTCGTATACATATAGTTCTACTGCTTCAATTAGTATGATTACACCAAAAGGAAATCCAATATATGGAATAGCAAAGGTTGGAAAAGATGGAGTTAGATTAGCTTTAGATGCATTAAAACGAAGTTCAGGGATTATTAATGTAAATAAACAAACATTTTAATTATGCTCCGAGTAATTATTTTAATCTTCTTCTGTTTGTCATGTATGAGAAGTAAACATAAATCAGTTGAATATAATTCGCAAGTAATTTATTGTTTACCTACTTCGGTTAGTAGTTTATTAAATAAATACCTTGAAAAATATCCTACAAATAAATATCTTAGTTTGTATCAATACGAGAATTTTTACGAGATTGTTGTTTGTGAATTTTCTGAACGGGGTGTTAACTATTTTGCAAGGAATACTAATCATAGAGTATTTATTGACGGTAAGTTGATACCACTTGTTATGGAAACTGATATGATTTTTGGCGTAGCTATGGATAGTGTTTCTTTGTTTCAACGTTTTTTGGATAAAGATTTTCTGCTTGATAAAGAATATTTAATTAATGAAGGATATAGCATTAAATTTAAACAGAGCGGGGAAATTCTTGATAATGTTAAAGGTGTCAATGGTAACGGAGATTCCTTCCCAGACGAGTCTCCTCCACCCGGTTCATCATCTGAGTAGATAGTCAGCAAAGAGGGACACGCCGTTCCTGAGGGTTTTTCTTCTGAATTCCTGTTTGTTTAACCAACATAAGTATTGGTACGCAGCGTAGCTTTCACCCATGTCTGTTCATACTGTCGTTAATAAAGAAGGCATTTATTTCATTACATTCACCTGCTATAAATGGCTGCCATTGATCGAGGCCTCAGGAGGTTACGACATCGTGTATAATTTCTTTCAGGTAATGACACGAAAAGGACATACTTTACTGGCGTATGTGATCATGCCCAATCACTTACATTTTATTATGCACTATAAAAGTGATGGAGAAACACTTAATACGGTTATAGGCAACGGCAAACGGTTTATGGCATATGAGATGATTAAGCGATTGCAGGAAAAAGGCAATAGAAATTTAATTCGAAAGCTCCAACAAGCTGTTGGAAAAGCAGACCGTATTCGCGGGAAGAAACACGAAGTGTGGATCAGCGGTTTTGATGTGAAACAATGCCGGACAGAAAAGTTTGTTTTACAGAAACTAATTTACCTTCATGAGAACCCGGTTCGTGGTGCGTGGAAGCTGGCAAAATCGTCTTTGGATTATTTGCATAGTTCTGCGATGTACTATTTTAGCGGGAAGCAAAGACTGTTTGAAGTTAGGGATTACCGGGATTTTATTGCACCGGAAACAACAGGGGAGTGATGACGACGAGTCTGTCACGTAAATTGAGTCTTTGTGATGTTGTTTAAGATGAGGAGAGTGACGACGAGTCCCTCACGGTAATTGAGACTTCGTGTTGTAGGTTAAGAAGAGGAGACTCGTCTGGGAAGAGACGACGCGTCCCTCATGTTCATTGAGACTTCGTGTTGTGGGTTAAGAAGGGGAGACTCGTCTGGGAAGAGACGACGAGTCCCTCATGGTAATTGAGACTTCGTGTTGTGGGTTAAGAAGAGGAGACTCGTCTGGGAAGAGTGACGACGAGTCCCTCACGTTATTTGAGAAATCGTGTTGTGGGTTTAGAAGAGGAGACTCGTCTGGGAAGAGAC
>JAHBTM010000070.1 GCA_019638635.1 Ferruginibacter sp.
CCGGTTGTACCCTGGTTATCCGACAAGAATATACATATTGTTCCGGTTATCTTCGGCCTTTTCGGCATAGGTATAGCAATTGGAAACATCCTACGCTTCAAAAAAACAGAAACCGTTAAAAAAAGATGGCTGTCCTTTCATATCGGCCATATCATGGGCGGATACATCTCTGCGGTTACAGCCTTTGTTGTGGTGAATCAATTCTTACCTCCAGACATTGCGTGGCTTGCGTGGATTGCGCCGGGACTACTCGGTGGTCTGTATATTTCATACTGGATACGAAAAACCCGTCCGAAAATCAGAAAATCCTAACACCAGTTCAGCACATCCAATCGCTTACTGTTGGGATTGTACCAGAAAGGTAACCGGTTGGCGACGGTATGTTTCAACGTATTTCCCGTTTTGGGAAGCAGGAATCCACTTCGGCCCTCTTTTAATTACACGCACGGCTTCATCTTCCATACCATAACCATGATGTGTTACCGCACGCACATTGTATAACTCGCCCGTAGTGCGCACTGTAAATTCCACCATTACCGTATACACACCTTCCGGAGCACCCCGAAGTACAGGTATATCGGCATCTACCTGCCGCTGTAGAAACTTTTTCCAAGATGCTATACCGCCGGGAAACGCAGCATCTTTTTCATCCTTTATAAACGATTGCCATGCATGATGTACTGAATCGGCTGGGTGATTATTACTGTTCACTTTTCCTTCAGAGTGGCCTCCTAACGGCAAGGCATGTACGGAGTGTGTCGTTGCATCACCGGGTGCGTCTGTATCGAGCATAGTACGCAGTGTATCGGTCTGTACAGTGCTGTCTTTGGTAATCATGATACTGCTCACGTACTTTTTCTGATGGCCTTTCTGGCGGGATGGCACAGTGCGTGTTTGTGGCTTTACCAGATCAACAGGTTTGGGAAGCGGCAGCCGGTGCAACTCTGGCTCAGGAATCACCACTATGGCAGTAGAAAGATGCTTCACTGGTTGAGTGTTCAACAATACCATACTGATTCCGGAAAACAACAGCAGCACAACGAACATGGCCTTGGTTAAACGCTGAGGATATGTTTTACGAAGCATATACGCTCCATACTTTTTGTTTCGTCCTTCAAAGAGGATGTCTAACAAATCCGCGGATAAAAGTTGATTGGCTTCCATACAATGATTTTATATGAAGATTCCTGAATCTGTTTGTATCCATAAGAGGATTGATTGTATTTCTTAAAAAAGTGAGGAGACACTATTTGGAATGCAAAAAAAATCCGCCGGTATAACGCCGGCGGATAGTTGCTAATAAATAAAAATAGAATTAATAATCTTCAGCTACGATGAAAGTTATCGGCTGACGGCGATAGGCACTCACCTCGCGACCATTCTGTATACCGGGCTTCCATTTCGGGCCTTTGCGTATAATTTTAATGGCTTCCTGCTCCATGCCATATCCATGTTTGGTTTCAGCAACCACATCACTGATACTACCATCTTTACTCACAATAAAACGAACAATCACCGTGTACGTTCCCGGAGGCGCTCCGTTATCTACCGGTGCGTTTGCGTTTAGGTTATTTTGCAGGTATCTTTTCCAGGCCGAAATACCACCCGGGAAAGATGCGTCAATTTCAACCTTTGTGAAAATTTTATTTTCATCATCTCCGGTTGAAGGAAGCTCGACCACTTTTGAACCTTCCGCTTCCACTGGTGCCTGCACAATCTGTACTTTGTTTTCACTTTCTACCGTTTGAGTACTGATTACCTGGTCTTCTTTAATTTCCTGGATTTTTTCCTCCGGCTTCACCTCTTCGTCTTTTACAATTTTAGGTGGAGTAAACTTCACCTGATTGATTTCGGGTGGTGGTGGTGGTGTGGGCGGTGGCGGTGGTGGTGGAGGAGGTGGTGGTGGCTCATCCTGAGCTATCTCAGCCATTTGCGTATCCAACACATCGATGTCTTCTTTGCCATCCGACTTACTAAGTTTACCGGCAAATATCGATGTCACCAGAATCAATGCCAGTGCCGAAAAAGCCATAATGAGTGCATTTCGCATACGCTGGGTGTATGTCTTACGCAATTCATAAGCCCCATAGCTTTTATTTTTACCTTCAAAGATGATATCCAGAAGGTCGGCTGATAAAATTTTATTTGCGTCCATGTTGTTATTTTCTTTATGGATTCAACAAGATGTTTTTTCCATACTTATTGTATCCCGTTAGCCAACTCTGTTTGACGGATCATTTCTTCTTCTGCAGGGGTGATATCCACTTCTGCATAGTGTCCGGGTGGTATTGCTGAAATGGACATTTCATCCAATATGTCAATTGCATTTTTAAAAGTGGACTCCTTGTCAGATTTGATGATATACATCAAATCATCAATTGGGGTACTTTTCTTTTTATCTACAATCAACTGGCGCACTTCCTTATAATCTGTGGTTTTCCACTGCTCTGAAAGCGTAGCCGGATCCAGCTGTCCGTAGTAATAATAGATTTGGTCCTGCTTGCCCAACAGGATGGTCATGGCTCCGGAGTTTTTCACTTTCATGATTTTATCCGGATCATCACTGTCTTTGGGCTCATTCATATTCATAGCCGTGCTTTGTGCCATCGTAGTAGTGAACACAAAGAAGGTAATCAACAGGAAGCCCAAATCCACCATTGGCGTAAGGTCAACCCTTGTAGATAACTTTTTCCCTTTCTTGACGCCCGGGCCTTTCTTATGCCCGCCGCCCGAGGTATCTATCTCTGCCATTGTGCTTCTTTTTTAAGGGTGATGTATTAAGATTTAATAGACTCATTGAACACTTCGGAGCCAATAGGAATAGATTCACCGTTGGTTACAATTCTGAACTTATAAATCTCGTTTTTCTTAAACGCTTGCTTGATGTTTTTAAACAACGGATACAATACAGCGTTATCTCCTTTTACCAGCAGCATTTGTTGTAACGCTGTTTGATCAGAGCCTGCGTACACATTGCTAACACTGCGTATCCAGTCAACCATCTCATTGTTGAGCGTATCCTTTATTGGAATTCCGGGCATTTGCGCCGGTTGAATCGGATTGTTTGCGTTCAGGTATCCTTTAATTTGTGAAAGGGGCAATCCAATAAATTCCTGTTTATTCCACTTATTTACTTCATCTGGCGACAAACCCATTTGTTTCGTAAGGTTGATGTTTTCAAGAATTTCTTTTTTCTTGGTTTCATCACCCAACGTCAGGAATGCACGGCCATCGGCAGTCAGTGTAATCAGAATACTTTTATCCGGTGCAGCCTTTGCTGAAATGGAACTCGGCGTTTGTACCGCAAGTACCTCAGCAGGTTTTTGTTTGGTTGCCAGGATAAAAAACGTCAACAATAAAAAGGCCACGTCGCACATCGCCGTCATATCCACGTTCGTACTCTTGCGAGGTAATTTAACTTTTGGCATTTTTTTACTGTTTTTGAATTACTATGATGCAATGCTTCACACTTTCCACAAATTATTTGTAGAGAGAGGCGAAAGATTGTGTTAATGTAAATCCTGATTCATCAATACCGTAAGTGATATTGTCGATTCTGGTAGTGAACATGTTGTAGAAGATAATCGCCAAGGCTGATGTACCAATACCCAATGCCGTATTGTACAACGCTTCCGCAATACCCTGAGACAACGCACCCGCAGCAGCTCCACCCCCTGCATCAGCACCCAGGGCAGCGAAGGAACGAATCATACCCAATACCGTTCCAAACAGTCCGATCAGGGTGGCTACCGTTGCAATAGTTGACAGGAATACTAGGTTTTTCTCCAGCATAGGCAATTCCAATGCGGTAGCTTCTTCCACTTCTTTTTGAATGGCTGCAATTTTTTGTTCAGTATCCAGCTCATTGTTAGAAATCATTTCTTTGTAGCGATGTAAACCGGCTTTCATTACATTACCAACCGATCCTTTTTGCTTATCGCACTCCGCCAATGCAGCATCTACATTTTTGTTGGCGAGGTGATATTGCACCTTGCGTACAAAATCGGCATTGTTTCCGGTACCGGTTGCCTTTGAAATGGTCAGCGCACGCTCAATAGCAAAAACAACTGCTGTAAGAAAAGTACCAATCAACACCGGTACCACGATTCCACCGAGGTACATGTTGTATAACTGTGCTTTCGGACCATGATGATCGGGCCAAAAACCACCGCCACCCGGCTTTTCAAAGTTATCCGGATTACCCAGTCCAAATCTCCACAACATATAACCTGTGAGAATACACAACAGCGGAGCTATCCACGAAATCATGTTACTGCTTTTTTTAGCCTGAACAGAGGTTGCAGGTTTTACGGTTGCAGCGGGTCTTGTTTCTGCCATAAAATCTAATTTTTGATTGTGTTAAGTATTTGTCTTTTAGTTTCGATTTTTCGAAGGTACAATGCTACTGAAAAATACCTTTCTATAAAAATTTTACAATGAATTTTCGTGTTATTATATTATTGATTGTGTATATATTATGAACAATTTCTCTAAGAGTGTGTCAATTTTGCCTGAATGTAAGAAAGAATTAAAAATCCTGATTATTCGTGTCGTAATGCTACGATAGGATCCAGTTTCGACGCTTTATACGCCGGATACAGCCCGGCCAGCAATCCAACCATACTACAAACTAGAATTCCTGCAAAAACCCAGCCCCAGGGCACCACAAAGCCTGTTTTCATTAACAAAGCCACTACATTCCCCATCAATACCCCACTAATGATGCCCGCAACGGCTCCCAATAAACTGATAATGATAGACTCATACAAAAACTGCGCCCGAATCGCTTTGGCCGTTCCACCCAGTGCTTTTGCCAAACCAATCTCCCGGGTTCGTTCATTTACGGCTACCAGCATAATATTCATCAGGCCAATGGCAGCACCTATCAGAGTGATGAAAGCTATCCCTATAGTGCCGATTTCAATAAATCTCAAATTTTCCAGCAAGGTGGCAGCAATGCTGTCGCTCTTGTTGACATAAAAATTATCATCATCTGATACACTGAGTTTCCGAATGGGCCTGAAGGTAGCCTTGGCCTCTCCTATGGCTAAATCTATCAGATGGATATCCGGCACGGAAACCGCTATGCTGAAAGAGGAAGTTTGGCCGGGAAATACCCGCCGGATATTATTATAAGAAGTAACTATGATTCGGCTGGTATTGAAAAATGCACTCGAACCTTTATCATCCAACACCCCAACCACCCTGTATGGAATATGATTCACGTGCACTACCTGCTCAAGCGCTTTTGCATAATTGTCTGCAAATAATTTTTCAGCAATGCCTTTCCCAATCAAACAAACAGCCGCCCCCGACTCTACTTCACCTACACTCAAATTTCTTCCATGTAATAATTTATACCCGTTGAGTTCAAGATAATTTTCATCGCCGCCAAAAACATTTACATCCGGATTGGTTTCATTGCGATGTGTTTTAACAATGATACCGTTGGGTCCGGATAACGCAATAGACACTTTTGCACCCGGGAAATCATATCGGTCTTTAAACAACCGCACTTCCGACAAGCTGATTGGAATCCCCAGGGTGGATGCGCGCACCTTCTGTGCCGAACGAGTTGTTTTTTCCCGATGGGCCCTGGGCGGACCACCCATAAATACCCGCATCTCCCGGAAACGAATACTGAATGAGTTTGCACCCATAGTAGAGAAACTGGACGTCAGGCTGTTGCTGGCCGCCGAAATAGCAGTAATAATAAGAATGAGTGCAAAGATTCCTAATGCAATGATTATAACGGTAATGGCTGCACGCAGTTTGTTGCCTTTGATATACCGCCAGGCTGTAAGTAAGGAATCGCGTTGAGTCATGTGCTGACCGGTACATCAGCACCGGACTACAAATATAAGTATCTCGTTACAATCAGGAGTACAACCAATCAATCAGCAGATAGGGCATTACACCCAGTAATAAAATCAACAGTGCTGTAAACACCAGCATGGCTTTGTAACCCGAAGACACACGGATATACGTAGGTTCCTGATTTTCCGGTTTGAAAAACATCGCCTGAATAACCCTGAAATAATAATAGGCACTAACGGCTGCAAAGATGACTGCAAAAACAACCAGCCAGAAATGTTTACCGGTTTCTACAATGGCGGATAACATCCAGAACTTACTCAAGAAACCCACCGTTAGCGGGATACCGGTTAATGACAACAGGAACACCGCCGCACATACTGCTACTAAAGGTTGAGACTTTACCAACCCATTGAACCCGTCAATGGTATAATCACTCATACGAATGAGAACAGAAAAAATACCGATGGTGGCAATACTGTATCCGGCAGAATATAATATCAATCCTTCTCTTGCCATATCATTCAACGCCAGCAACGCAATCAGCATAAAACCGGCCTGTGCAATACTGGAATAAGCCAACATGCGTTTCACACTTTGCTGGAATACCGCTGTTATATTTCCAATAAATAAGGTAGCTACGATCATCACTACAATCAGCACCTGCCACTCGGCATGCACTGCACCAAAAGCGTTCTCGAATAAACGAACGAATGAAAAGAATCCGGCAATTTTTACCACAGTGGCCATGAATGAGGTAATTATTGCAGGGGCTCCGTCATACACATCCGGCGTCCAAAAATGAAACGGTGCCGCAGAAACTTTAAACGCCATAGCCACCAACAACAAGATCATACCGATGGTCAGATACAAGTTGAGACCATCTGTTCCGATGTTCATATGATTCAGCGAAAATGAACCCGATGGGTTTCCTCCGTACATGAACGCAATTCCCATCAGCATAATGCCTGTAGAGAAAGAGCCCATTAAAAAATATTTCAATGCGGCTTCATTGCTTTTCAAATTCCGCTTCTCAGCACCGGCCAGAATAAACAATGGAATGGTAATAATTTCGATACCGAGGAACAATAACAATAGTGTGTTGAATGTAGCTACAATGGCCACACCACACATGATGAAAAATATTAATGCAAAATACTCCGCCACATGCATACCTATCTTTTCAAAATCTCTTCCGTTGAGTAAGAATAGTAATCCGGTTGCCGCTAACGAAACGGCAATAAACACTAAATTAAAATTCCCGGTACGAAGCATTTGCTGTGTATCGATATTAAAAAACGGAGCACCGGAATATAACTCCAGGGCATTTGCGACAAAGGCTAACAGAATACCCGCTATGGCCAAGTATTTTGGCATGGTTTTACTCTGCGCAAATGCGCCTGTAAACATCATCAACACGCCCCAGATGGCAGTAAGTACGATCGCGTTCATATCTTCTTAATAAGATTAACTTCTGCCGGTTATGGTTGAACCGCCGGCGTATTGCTAATAAATTCAATAATAGGTTGCGGGTAAACGCCGGTTGCCAGTACCACCAAAACAATTATGGTCAATACCAGCTTTTCATGAAACTGAATGTCTGTTATCTGTGCCACCGTCGCTTTCACTTCTCCATAAAATACATTACGAATCATGTTGAGTGTATAAGCCGCCGCCAGGATAATTCCTACGCCCGCGATAGCGGTCATCCACTTGCTATACTGAAATAAACCACTGAACATCATAAATTCTCCCACAAAAGCGTTGGTTAGAGGCAAGGCAATATTCGCCAATGCAATCACCAGCATAAATATTGTTAATGCCGGTGCCTTCGCAGCCAAACCTCCCAGTTCAGATATTTTTTTGGTCCCTGTTTTTCTTTCAATGATTCCAATCACAATCCAGAGTCCGATTATATTGATACCATGGTTAAACATTTGAACAATGGCCCCGTTCAAACTCAATTCGTTTTTGGCGAATATGGCTGCCGACATTAAACCAATGTGGGCAATAGATGAATATGCTACCAGTTTCTTCAGGTTATCCTGTACCAATGCAATCAGGCTGGCATATATGATTCCGAAGATACTGAGGGCAATAACGATATCAGCATACTTTGCTGAAGCCTCGGGAAGCACGGGAAGCAACCAGCGCAACAACCCGAACAATCCCATTTTTACCATGATCCCACTTAACACCATCGTTACCGGTGTGGGCGACTGGTCATAGGCACCGGGCTGCCAGGTGTGTAACGGAAAAATGGGCATCTTCACTCCAAATGCAGCAAGGAATAACCAAAATAAACAGCCCTGTTCAGCCGGGGTTAAATTGGCCGCCTGAAAAGCATTTAGAGCAAAGCTATGTGCGGCCTGAGTACCATCATTGAATATTCTGCCCTGCGTGTGGTAATACACGTATAAAATGCCGGTGAGCATCAACAGCGAACCAACGAAGGTGTAAATGAAAAACTTGAATGTAGCCTGGATTCTTTTTTCGCCGCCCCAGATGCTGCACAGAAAATAAACCGGAATCAAGGCCAACTCCCAGAAGAAATAAAACACCAGTGCATCTACTGCTGAGAAAACCCCCATGATACCGGCCTGTGCAAGCAACATTAACCCATAAAAGTGGTTTGATTTTTTGCGCTCTTCTTTCCAGGAATACAGGAAGATGAACAAAAAGCCCAATGCCGTTAACAATGATAAGAGGTGTCCGGTTTTATTCAGGTTTAAATGGAAACTATTTCCCAGATACTTCAACCAGTAATAGCTTACCTGATTATAGGTTGGATATGCAGAAGTATCGGCATAACACAGTCCGGACAGGGAAACGGCTACTACACCAACCGCTGCAATCAATGACCACGCTTTTACCACGCGGGCATTTTTCATAAAGAATGCTGCAATCCCCGCCACCAGTGGCAGCCATATCAATAACTCAGGAAATGTAAAATATGTGCCTAACATCAATTCTTTTTTACAGGAACAATTGAATAATAAAAAATGCCAGTATGCCTAACACCATCAACAATACATACGCACCTACCTGCCCCGATTGTAACCATCGAAGCTGTCTGCTGCCGTAGTGAACCAAACTACCCATTCCGTTAACGATTCCATCAATTACTTTTAACTCGATCACCTGATGGAAAACCTTCGAAACACTATTGATGGGTTTAATAATTATGAGCTGATACAATTCATCTATATACCATTTGTTCTCCAATATAGCAGCGATACCTGTATTGGGTTTTTCAGTTTCCCTGTCCCAGTTTTTATACTTACTCCAGGCATACAGGATGGCAACCAATGCCAGCGCTACCGATGCGGCCATCAGTATATATTCTGTAGCATGCGAAATAGTATGTTTCGTTAAAAAAGGTGTTGAAGGCGCAAATACCGGTTGAAGGAAATTGTTCAGCCAATGCGCACCCTGGGCAAATACTTCAGGTATTCCTATCAATCCGCCCACCACGGATAATACAGCCAATACCATCAATGGGATGGTGATTGCTGCCGGACTTTCATGTAAGTGACTTTGTTGTTGTGGAGTACCTCTGAAATTACCGTGAAACGTCATGGCGTAGAGCCTGAACATATAGAATGCAGTCATCATAGCCCCTAACACACCCAGCCCCCAGAATATAGGACTGTAACCATACGCATTGGCCAGGATTTCATCTTTGGAGAAGAAACCGGCAAACGGCGGCATACCTGCAATGGCTAAACAACCTATCAGCATGGTGATGTGCGTTACGGCCATGTATCTTTTCAATCCACCCATATTGCGCATATCCTGTTCACCTCCCATTGCATGTATTACGCTACCTGATCCAAGAAATAACAATGCTTTGAAAAAGGCGTGGGTAATTACATGGAATACAGCTGCAGTGTACGCCCCTACTCCCAATGCAATAAACATATACCCTAACTGACTAACGGTTGAGTATGCCAGCACTTTTTTGATATCGTTTTGTTTCAATGCAATACTGGCTGCCAGCAACATGGTGGCCATTCCAATAACCAGTATCACTCCCATGGTGAATGGTGCCATAGAAAAGAGCACGTTCGCACGGGCTATCATGTATATACCAGCCGTAACCATGGTGGCCGCATGAATCAACGCACTCACCGGAGTGGGGCCCGCCATCGCATCGGGTAACCAGGTAAACAAGGGCAATTGTGCACTCTTACCCGTAGCTCCTACAAACAACAGTAAGGTGATTCCGGTAATATCCGTGGTTGACAAAGCCTTCAAACTTTCAGCTGAAAAAACCATGTCATAATTCACTGAGCCCACTTTTGCGATGAACCAGAAAATGGCCAGTAAAAAGCCAAGGTCTCCAATACGGTTCATGACAAAGGCTTTTTTGGCTGCTGCTGTGTAATCCTGATTTTTATACCAATATCCAATTAGTAAATAAGAACACAATCCTACACCTTCCCAACCAATAAACATGATTACAAAGTTGCCGCCCATCACCAACAACAACATCGAAAAAACAAACAAGTTCAGGTAGGAAAAGTATTTTGAAAAATCAGCTTTGTTTTCTTCATGCATATACGAAGATGAATACACATGAATCAGAAAGCCCACCCCCGTGATCACCAACAAAAACAACGATGTAAGTTGATCAATTTTAAATTCAAACGATAGATTGAACGATTGCAAGTGGATAAAAGAAAAATAATCTGCATGTATAGGGCCTCCACTGCGTACCATTCCAAAGAGCACGATGCTAATGATAAACGAAGCCAGGATGGTGCCACAGGCAATTACAGCCGACATGTTTTTAGGAAGTACATTCCTTCCCAACCCCGTGATCAGAAACCCGAGGAGTGGCAATAGAGGCACACAAGCAATCAGTAAGTTCTTATCCATAAACGCTTCAATCCGTTGGTTAATTTAATATTTCAATCGGTTCAGGAAATTCACATCCACTGAACGCGTGTTTCTGTATAATAGCATGATGATAGACAAGCCCACTGTTACCTCAGCGGCCGCCACTACCATAATAAAGAATACGAATATTTGTGCATCACTCGCAAAAGTGGGCGACGCTTTCGCTACTGCACTCATCGCATGCATTTTTGAGAATGCCACCAGTAATAAATTCACGGCATTCAGCATCAGCTCAATACACATAAATATGATGATGGCATTTCTGCGGATCAGTACACCCGTTACCCCAATGGTAAAGAGAATCAGAGCTAAAACGATA
>JAHBTM010000071.1 GCA_019638635.1 Ferruginibacter sp.
CCTGAAACTGTACGATAATAGGAGCACAACCGGCAACGGTGCTGGACGAAAAATCTGCCCGTAGCTGCGCGTTCGAAGCAAGCTTTGCAAAAACAAAAACGATTACCAGAACGCCGGTTTTAGCCAGGTTTCGAAGAGCCATGGTTTGGTTTTTATGAATGATTGGACGGCCGGTGATAAGTCGGCTCTGTAATAACACAAATAGCAACTAATTATTGTGCAGGAAGCAAAAAAAAAATGAAATCAGAAACGAACCATGTGCAGCACATGGGGTTGTGAGCTGCCCCAGGGTGCAAATTCAAGCACCGGAATGGCTTTACGGGTGAAACGCCAGGAACGGGTTAAAAAGTTGAAGCCAGAACCTGCAGGGTCAGGGTGGGTCAACTGAATGGTGAGTTTGCCGTAATCTTCGTTACAGGCCCAGGTGCCGTTATAAGTCACTCCATCTTTGGTGGCCGTTAACGGTCCATAATAAAAAGGTATTCTTATATAATACAAATGTATAACCTGTGAACATTGAAGTGATATCATCTGTGCCGTTGTGTGCATAGGTGATGCGAAAATTGCGCTCCATGATGTTGTCTTCAAAATAATCTTCGGCCCAGTTGCGCTGAATATCTTCAATGAGTTTTTTACAACCTGTGGTGGATAGTATACCCGCAAGTAAACATATACTTATGCAGAGCCTGAACACCCGGGTTGGTACTTTATTGAATGCAATTGTAGAAAGAGTTTGTTTTCTATTCATGGGGTTATTGTAACAAACGTACAGCAATGTACAAATTGTTTATGAATTATCATAAATATGGGAAAAAAGTGAGGTTTATAAGTTTCGCTTAAATTTGAAACCTACATTGGGTGGATATATAGATATATTCACCGGATGACATGTTAAACCATTTCTATGCGTATAAAAGATATCATTCATCATCTGGAAAGTATGGCTCCGCCCATGTTGCAGGAATCGTACGATAATGCCGGATTGATTACAGGTAAGCCCGGATGGACATGCAGCGGGGTGCTGGTTACACTCGATACTTTGCCGCAAACCATTGATGAGGCGGTTCAACGCGGATGTAATATGGTGGTATCGCACCATCCAATTGTATTCAAAGGACTCAAGAAAATAACCGGTGCGGGATATGTGGAAGAAACCATCATTCGTGCCATTAAGCAGGATGTGGCCATTTATGCTATTCATACCAACCTTGACCTTGTGCACCGGGGTGTCAATGCACGGATTGCCGAAAAAATTGGATTGCAGGACACCCGTATTTTGAGTCCGAAACCGGGGCAGCTTTTAAAACTGACCGTTTTTGTAACAACAGAACATCGGGAAGCGTTGCTGCAGGCCTTGTTCAATGCCGGAGCGGGCAACATCGGGCATTATGCTGAATGTTCATTTACACTGGAAGGAACAGGTACATTTAAAGCGGGGGCTGATGCCCAACCGTTTATAGGAAACAAACACGAACGGTTCGCCGGTACGGAAAGCCGTGTGGAAGTGATATTGCCAATTTGGAAAAAAAAGGAGGTGTTGCATGCCATGCGTACAAACCACCCGTATGAAGAGGTGGCCTATTACCTGCACGAACTGGCGAATACCCACCAGGAAGTGGGCAGCGGAATGATAGGCATGCTGCCCCAACCGGAGCAGACTATAGATTTTTTACAACGGTTGAAAAGTGTGTTTGGAACACCTGTGGTGAAACACACTCCGGCGGTTCAAAACCAGGTGAGAAAGATAGCCGTTTGTGGTGGAGCCGGACAGTTTTTACTAAACGACGCAATTGCCTCAGGAGCAGATGTTTATATAACATCCGACATTAAATACCATGAGTTTTTTGATGCGGTGGGGCGGTTGCTGCTGGCCGATATCGGGCATTATGAAAGCGAACAATTTACCATAGATTTACTGACTGAACAAATAAGCATTAAATTCCCTAACTTTGCCGTCCTTAAAACAGGCTTAAGCACAAATCCTGTCTGCTACACCACCTGATACATGCTGCGTAAAGGTATGCGGTACAAGTGAGTGACACAACGATGTGGATGTTTGTACCAATGCCTGCTCAATAAAAAACAAAATTTTGTTATGGCTGTAAAAGAATTTTCGATAGAAGAAAAACTGGTTTCACTGATTCGCCTCCAGAAAATTGACAGTAAGATGGATGAAATTCGCATCCTGAAAGGTGAATTACCGATGGAGGTAAAAGACCTGGAGGATGAGATTGAAGGATTGCATGCCCGTCAGACGCGTATTGAAGAAGAGATCAACGGTGTACTTGAATTTATTGAGCAGAAAAAAGAAATCATTAAAGAAGCTCAGGCGCTGATTAAGAAGTATGAGAAACAAAGTGAAAATGTAAAGAACAACCGTGAGTTTGAAGCCATCAATAAAGAAATTGAAACACAAACGCTGGAAGAAAAATTAGCCGAGAAGAATATCAAAGACGCCACAGAAGATATGGCTGAAAAGGCCAAGCAACTGGAGTTGGCAAAGAAAGCAGTGGCTGCCAAAGAGGGAAACCTGGCTGCGAAGAAATCAGAACTTGAAAAAATTATCAAGGAAACGGAAAAAGAAGAAAAGCAGTTCGCAAAAGAAATGGAAGAAGCGCGTACAGAAGTAGAAGACCGCTTATTGCTGAGCTACGATCGTATCCGTAACAATTTTCGCAATGGATTGGCTGTAGTGCCGATTGAGCGCGACAGTTGCGGAGGATGCTTCCATGCTATTCCGCCCCAGAAACAAAGTGAAATTAAATTACACAAGAAAGTGATGGGTTGCGAAAACTGCGGAAGGATTTTAGTAGATGCCGATTTGAACGATTCAATTGAAGTGAAATAATTACCATCTCATTAAGATACAAGGCTGCCCGATAAGGCAGCTTTTTTTATGTCCTTTTCACCGGAAGCAAACGTTTTTTTAATCAACTGCACCGGTGTGTACACAATTTGTATAATTTGCCGAAGATGTTAGTAAAACTATACATACGGAACTATGCCATCATCCGGGAGGTAGAGGTGGAGTTTGGTAAGCAACTCAATGTAATTACCGGAGAAACCGGTGCCGGTAAAAGTATTTTGATGGGTGCGCTGAGTTTGATATTGGGTGAACGCGCCGATGCATCGGTGCTATCGCATCATAAAGGAAAATGTGTTATTGAAGGACTGTTTCGCGCGCAAGATGAAAAGGTAGCATGGTGGATGAAGCAAAATGATATGGATGAAGAAGAGGAAATCATCATTCGCCGAGAGCTGTTACCCGGAGGGAAATCGAGGAGTTTTGTGAATGATACACCGGTGAATGTGAGCGCGCTGAAAGAATTGGGCCATATGTTGGTGGATCAGCATCAGCAATTCGACGGCCAGGGCATAGCCACAGAGAGTTTTCAACGTTCGGTGCTCGACGCTTTGGCGGGTAATGCGGACATGTTACAACAATTACACACGGAATTTCAATTACTAACGGAAACGCGTACCAGATATGAATCCCTCTTGGCTGAACAATCAACAGCTGAGAAAGAAAGAGATTACCACACCTATTTGTTGCAGGAACTGGAAGCGGTGGATTTAAAGCCGCAGGAGCTGGAGTTGCTGGATGAGGAACTCAACACTTTATCAAACGCGGGTCATATTCAACAAGTGCTTTCGGAAGTGGTGGTTTTCATGAGTGAAGGAGAGCAGCCTTTGGTACAGCAGTTGAAATCAGTTCAACAGAAGTTGCAACAGTTGGAGTCTGTTTTTCCGGGTGTGTCGCCATTGTGTGAGCGATTGAAATCCACAGCCATTGAGCTGGATGACATTGCGGGAGATATAGAGCGTTTGTCCGATACCGTTAGTCATCAACCGGATCGGGTTGAATGGGTGAGTGACCGGATTGGAGTGGGGTACAAGTTGCTCAAAAAGTATGGTGTACAAACTACCGATGAGCTGTTGAAAATACAGGAAGATTTAAAAGAAAAATTACAGGAGATGGATGAAGCCTCTGATACTGCACAACAATTGAAATCAGCTATCATTACGCAGGAGCAGCAGGCATTGAAAACTGCTGCATCGGTTTCGAAGCGCAGGCAACAATGTGTAACGGCGTTTGAAAAAGATGTGAATCAGTTATTAAAAAGGGTAGGTATGCCCAATGCCCGTTTGAAAGTGTTGATGGAGCCGGGCACATTGCGTGTACACGGTACCGATACAATTCGCTTTTTGTTTAATGCCAATGTGGGTTCGGATAGGGCGGAAGCCGGTTTTGAATCATTGGGTAAGGTAGCAAGCGGTGGTGAACTCAGCCGTTTAATGCTGTGCATTAAATCACTGGTTGCCGGTAAATTGCAGTTGCCCACACTGGTATTTGACGAAATTGATACCGGTATCAGCGGGGAAGCGGCGCGGCAGGTAGCCATGGTGATGGAAGAAATGAGTAATGCCCACCAGTTGATTGCGATCACCCATCAGCCACAGATTGCGGCTCGAGCGCACAAGCATTTCTTTGTGTATAAAACGATGCAGGATGATGTGGTGGAAGCGGGCATTCGAGTGCTGGAGCCTGAGGAGCGCATCAAAGCGATTGCACAAATGCTCAGTGGTGAACAGCCTTCAGCCGCAGCACTGGAAAATGCGCGGGAGATGATGAATACCTGAAGGTGAATCAGGTTGTTAGGTAATGCTTATTTTTACACCAAATTATTATGTATGGCACCTCAATTATTGAAAGGAAAGAAAGGAATTATTTTTGGCGCACTGGATGAACGCTCCATTGCATGGATTACCGCGTTGAAATGTGTAGAGGCGGGCGCATCCATTGTACTCACCAACGCACCCGTTGCCATGCGCATGGGAGAGATTCAAAAGTTGGCCGATCAAACCGGTGCCATTGTCATTCCCTGCGATGTGAGCAGTCAGGAAGATGTAGATAAACTGATTGACCAATCGGTTGAACATTTTGGCGGCGGGTTTGATTTTGTACTGCATTCTATTGGTATGAGCCTGAATGTGCGCAAGGGTAAAGCTTATACTGAACTGGATTATGGCTTCAATGCCAAAACCCTTGATATTTCGGCTACCAGTTTACACCGTGTGCTGGCCACCTGCTTGCGAAAAGATGCATTGAATGAGTGGGGCAGTGTGGTTGCATTAACCTACATTGCTGCGCAGCGGGTGTTCCCGGATTATAGCGAGATGGCAGATGCCAAAGCCCTGCTGGAAAGTATTGCACGTAGTTTCGGGTATCATTATGCGGTGAAGAAAAAAGTGCGTGTGAATACCATCTCTCAATCGCCTACGCGTACCACTGCGGGTAGTGGGGTGAAAGGCTTCGACGGATTTATTGATTATGCGGAGAAGATGAGTCCGTTGGGAAATGCCAGTGCAGAAGACTGTGCAAACTATTGTGTATCCCTGTTTTCTGATTTAACCAGAATGGTCACCATGCAAAACTTGTATCATGATGGTGGTTTCAGTACAGTTGGAGTAACGCCTGCGGTTGTAGAAAAAATGTAAGCACCTCGTGCATGCCAAATAAAAAAGCCGTTCTGTTTAGAACGGCTTTTTATATACATGTTGAATGCATTAATATTCGTCTTCGTTGAAGAAGAAATCTTCCTGACTGGGATAATCGGGCCAGATATCGTCGAGACCTTCATAGATCTCTCCTTCATCTTCCAGTTCCTGCAGGTTCTCAATCACCTCTATCGGTGCACCGCTGCGGATGCTGTAGTCAATCAATTCATCCTTGGTTGCAGGCCATGGTGCATCTTCAAGATGGGAAGCTAATTCGAGTGTCCAAAACATAAGATGAAAGGTTTAATTTTTGCAAATGTAAAATTCCGTACGAAATAACCAAATGTGTTTTTCCTATCATATTGTTACATTTATTACAGTGTGGAGTGGAAACGTGACAGATGCGCATTATTCACTATTTTCGACAGATGTTAACGGCTACAGGAATAACGAAAAAGTATGGTAATCTGCAAGTGCTGCGAGGGGTGGATATACACATCGAAAAGGGCGAGATTGTGAGTATAGTGGGCTCTTCCGGCGCTGGGAAAAGCACATTGCTGCACATTTTGGGCACCCTCGATCAGCCGGATGCGGGCAACATTCGTTTGAATAACATTCTATTCAACAGCCTGAACAGGAATGCGCTGGCAGCTTTCCGCAATACCCATATCGGGTTTATTTTTCAGTTTCATCACCTGCTGCCAGAATTCACTGCTCTCGAAAATGTGTGTATTCCGGGATGGATTGCCGGTAAGCCCCGAAAAGCTGTAGAGGCAGCAGCGCTCACCTGGCTCGATACGTTGGGCTTGAAGAACCGTGCACACCACAAGCCGGGCGAATTGTCGGGCGGTGAACAGCAACGGGTGGCCGTGGCGCGTGCGCTCATCAATCAGCCGGATATTGTAATGGCCGATGAACCTACCGGAAACCTGGATTCTACAAATGCGCATGATTTACATCAGTTGTTTGTGGAATTGCGCAACCGTTTTCAGCAGACATTTTTAATTGTAACGCACAATGAGGCACTTGCATCCATGAGCGACCGGGTGCTGCATATGAAAGACGGAAAAATGATTTAATTAGTGATAACCCGTTAGGTGTTGAGCAGTTCCTGTAAGCGCGTAGCCACTTTTTGAGGATTAGGTAACATTGCTTTTTCCAAATCCATATTTAAGGGCACAGCAGGTAAATCGAGTGCGCCCAACACTTCAACGGGTGCATCGAGGTAACGGAAACAGGCTTTTGAAATTCTTCCTGCCAATGCTTCACTGAATGAATTTGTTTGTTGTTCCTCGGTTAAGATGAGGCATTTACCATGTTGTTGCACCGTGTTGAAAATGAGCGTTTCATCTAACGGGAACAGTGTACGCAGGTCGATAATTTCGATGGCGCCCGGGAATTGCTTTGCTGCAGCTTTTGCCCAATAAACGCCCATGCCATAGGTAATGATGCAGGCTGAATTTCCTTCGTTTATGGCTTCCTGTGAGGCTGATTGTACTACGGCGCCTTTACCTAACGGTAACACATAATCGCGATCGGGTTCTGTTTGTTTGGCATCTTCTGTTCCGGGTACCTTACTCCAGTAGAGTCCTTTGTGTTCCAGCATCACCACCGGGTTGGGGTCGGCAAAGGCCGCCTTCATCAGTCCTTTCATATCGGCTGCATTGGAAGGGTACACTACTTTAATTCCTTTAACAGTGAGCAGGGTACTTTCCACGCTTCCGCTGTGGTAGGGGCCGCCACCGCCGTATGCACCAATAGGTACACGTATTAATGTTTGAACCGAAAATTTTCCACAACTCAGGAAACAGCTCTTCGAAATTTCTGTTACGAGTTGATTGAATCCCGGATAAATATAATCTGCAAACTGAACCTCAACAATGGGTTTAAGTCCTACCGCACTCATACCCACGGTAGAGCCAATGATATACGCTTCCTGGATAGCCGTATTGAATACGCGATGGTCACCGAATTTTTCTGCAAGTGTGGCGGCTTCACGAAATACACCTCCCAGCCTCCTTCCTACATCTTGTCCGTACAACAATGCCTCAGGATGGTCTTCCATAATTTCGCGGATGGCAAACAATGCGGCATCTACCATCAACACTTTTTCTTTACCGGCAGGTGTGCGGTTTCCTTTTTCTTCTGTAATGGCCGGAGGGGCAAACACATGGGTATGCACCTGAGCGGTGTCGGGTTCGGGTGACGCTACAGCTTTTTGAAATGCAGTAGCAACTGCATCGGCAGCTTCTGATTCTATTTGCTGTAACACCGTTTCTTCGATGCCGGCACGGAGTAAGGCTGCACGCAGTTTAGGGCCGGGGTCTTGTGCGTTGTGCGCACTCAGCTCTGCATCTTCACGGTAGAATTCCCGGCGAACCCCGCTGGTATGATGGCCAATCAACGGCACTTTTGCATGTACGAGGAACGGTCTTCGTTCATTCCTAACGGTACGGACTACACGCTGCATGGTTTCGTAACAGGTCATGAAGTCGGTACCATCGATACTCACGCGATCTATGCCGCTGAATCCGGTTATAAATTCATACGCGTTGTTGGTACGGGCTTCTGCGGAGGTTACGCTGATGCCCCAGTCGTTATCCTGCACCAGGTAAATCACGGGGAGTTGGTGCAGGGCTGCAAACTGAAAGGCTTCACTCACTTCCCCTTCAGTAACGGATGCGTCGCCGAGAGAACATACCACCACCGGCAATTCACCGTTGGGGCCTCTACGCACCGTGTTTATTTTTTCTGTGTATTGTACGCCCTGTGCTACTCCGGTAGTGGGGATAACCTGCATGCCGGTAGCACTGCTTTGATGGATGATGACGGGGTAATCATCGGAACGATAATTGGGGTGGCTATAATAGGCCCTCCCGCCGGTGAACGGGTCATCTTTTTTCCCGAGTAACTGGAGCATCAGTTCATACGGACTAAACCCCAGGCCGAGTAAGATGCTTTCATCACGGTAATACGGACTGATATAATCTACAGGTAGCATGTGAAACGCCGTTGCCAGTTGTATGGCTTCATGCCCCCGCGATGTACTGTGTACATACTTGCAAATAGTCCGGTTGGCTTCGTATGTATCTGCCATATGCCTGGCACATGCCATCAGGCGATAGGCTTTCAACATCATCTGCGTGTCTGCATTCATACGGCTTCCAAATTTGAGGCACAAAAGTAACAATTACTACCCATTGAGTTTGTGGATATTGCATAAAAAAAGCAGCCTGTAAAAACAGACTGCTTCAATATATTCAAAGGAATGATTATTTCATTTTGAAGGAATCCATGAACTTCGTGGTAAAGTTTCCTTTTCTGAAATCTTCATTTTGCATGAGTTGCAAATGGAACGGGATGGTTGTTTTGATGCCTTCAATCACATATTCACTCAGGGCCCTGTGCATGGTATCAATAGCTTCTTCGCGTGTTTGCGCTACTGAAATGAGTTTCCCGATCATACTATCGTAGTATGGAGGGATTACATATCCGGCATACACATGGCTATCTACACGCACTCCATGTCCGCCCGGGGTATGCAGTACCGTTATCTTTCCGGGGGATGGTCTGAAATCGTTGTAGGGATCTTCTGCGTTTATGCGGCATTCGATGGCGTGCATTTGCGGGAAGTATGCTTTTCCTACAATTTTTTCACCCATGGCAATTTTAATTTGCTCTTTAATCAGATCGTAATTGATTACTTCTTCAGTAACGCAATGCTCTACCTGAATACGGGTGTTCATCTCCATGAAATAGAAATTCCGGTGTTTATCTACCAGGAATTCTATGGTACCCACGCTTTCATAATTGATGGCCTTAGCCGCTAAAATAGCCGCTTCTCCCATTTTATGGCGTAATTCCTCCGTCATGAAAGGGGAAGGAGATTCTTCCACCAATTTCTGGTGACGTCGTTGGATGGAGCAATCTCTTTCGCTGAGGTGGCAAACGTTTCCGTATTGGTCACCAGCTACCTGAATTTCGATATGGCGGGGTTCTTCAACGAACTTTTCCATGTAAATGCCATCGTTTTTGAACGAGGCGGCAGCTTCTGCCTTGGCATTGTCGTATGCGCGTTCAAGTTCAGCTTCTTCCCATACTACCCGCATACCCTTTCCACCACCTCCTGCGGTGGCTTTCAGGATAATAGGATAGCCTATTTCTTTTGCAGATGCTTTGGCGTGATCTACATCGCGCAGCAAGCCTTCCACACCGGGTACCACAGGCACACCGGCAGCAATCATGGTTTCCTTGGCTGTAACTTTATCTCCCATTCGGGTAATCATATCAGGAGTAGGTCCGATGAACTTAATGCCATGGTCGGTACAGATCTGGGCAAACTTGGCATTTTCTGCCAGAAATCCGTAGCCGGGGTGAATGCCATCGGCGTTGGTGATTTCAGCCGCCGCCATGATATGGGCAATATTCAGGTAACTATCGGCGCTGGCCGGTTTACCGATACATACGGCTTCGTCTGCAAATTTCACATGCAGGCTGTCTTTATCGGCAGTGGAATATACCGCTACGGTTTTAATACCCATTTCCCTGCACGTTCGTATTACCCTGAGGGCAATTTCGCCTCGGTTGGCGATCAGAATTTTTTTCATGTTCTTTTACCGGTTGGTGAGGATAACAGATTATTTAGGTTCCACAAGGAAGAGCGGTTGATCGTATTCAACCGGACTGGCATCATCTACCAAAACCTTCACAATGGTTCCTTTAATTTCACTTTCAATTTCGTTGAAGAGTTTCATGGCTTCTATGATGCACACAACCTTACCCGGTACAATCTCGTCACCCACATTTGCGAAAATAGGTTTCCCGGGTCCGGCCTGACGATAGAATGTTCCAATCATTGGGCTTTTAATGGTTAAGAGGTTATCCGTTTTCGGAGCAGCTTCTTTTTTTGGAGCAGGTTCCTGAGCAGCAGGCGTTGCGGTAGCTGATGGCGCTACGGGTGCGGGTGCAGCAGCAACTGGTGAAGCGTGGGCAACAATATGTTGTACAGGGTCTTTCTTTTGTTTGATCGTAATCTTTTTTCCATCTTCTTCAATGGTGATTTCACCGATGGTGGTTTTGTTGATCATTTTAACCAGTTCCTGAATCTGTTTGATGTCCATGATATGTGTTTGATGGTGATTAAGATTTAAGAAAAACGGAAGCTAAGATAATCAGATAACTGACACAAAGCGTTTCACATCCTTCTTCATTAGGGTCATTTTTATAAAGAATTTGAGCAAAATTGGGGTAAATCCGACATAAAAATGAAAAAAAGTAAAAAATGCATCAAAAAAGGGCTTCCTAAATTGAAAGCCCTGAATA
>JAHBTM010000072.1 GCA_019638635.1 Ferruginibacter sp.
ATAAACGAACATGTGGAACAGGGTGCATGGGTTTGGATATTCATTGGCCGTATAGTAAAAGACAAAGGCATGGAGGAACTTTTGCAGGCCTGGAAAAAAATACATGCCGCATTCCCTGGCGATCGTTTGTGGTTGTTGGGCTTGGAAGAACGCGCACTCGACCCTTTATCAAATGAGGCCCTGGAAGAAATGGAAAAGAACCCTTCCATCAAACGATGGGGATTTATTCAGGATGTTCGTCCGTACCTTGCTGCCTCAGAAGTACTAGTGTTTCCCAGTTACCGGGAAGGATTCCCGAATGTACCGATGCAAGCCGGAGCCATGGAATGTGCACTGATATTATCCGACATCAATGGCTGCAACGAAATTGTGGAACACCCTGTTTCCGGGCTGCTTGTACCAACTAAAAATGAACCGGCCTTATATGAAGCCATGAAAGCAATCCGCAACAATCCGGCACAACGAGATGCATTGGCATTGGCCGCACGGAAACGCATAGCCGAAGGATTTGGCCAGCAACAACTTTGGAATACATTGCTGGAAGAATACAACTCCTGCCTGAAAGAGAAAAATTTGTAACATGTATCAGCACCTGATAAAACCTTTTTTCGACCGCATGTCGGCATTGATTGCCTGCCTGATTTTCCTGCCGGTCATGCTGTTGATTATGGTATTGCTGATGGCTACCGGGCATAGATCCCTTTTTTTTACACAACCGCGAATCGGGAAAAACAATCGCTCCTTCAGGGTGTTGAAATTTAAAACGATGACCGATAAAAAAGATGCAGACGGAAACCTGTTACCCGACGCTGAAAGATTGACATCGTTCGGGAAATTCCTGAGAAAATCAAGTCTGGATGAATTGCCTCAGTTATTGAATGTGCTCAAAGGAGATATGAGCCTCGTTGGCCCAAGGCCATTATTACCACAATATCTTCCATTGTATAACGAAACCCAACGCCGGAGGCACCTCGTGAAACCCGGCATCACAGGCTGGGCTCAGGTCAATGGGCGAAATGCCATCAGCTGGACGAAAAAATTTGAGCTGGATGTGTGGTATGTGGAGCACCAAAGCTTCGGACTCGATCTAAAAATCTTATTTTTAACCTTTCAGAAAATTGTTGCCGCCAGTGATATCAATCAGGCGGGGCAGGCAACGATGGAAGCATTCAACGGAAAAAACTAAGCATGAAAAATATTGCCATTTTCGGTGCCGGCGGCTTTGGCCGGGAAGTTAAAATGCTCATTGATCACATCAACGCCGAGTCACCCCAATGGAATTTCATCGGTTACTTCGACGATGATTTTTCAAACGCCGTGCTGATAGATGAACCCTATCGCCTAGGTGGTATGGATGCACTGAATGCCATTCATGAAAAATTATATCTGGTATTGGCTATTGGCAATCCGCTAGTCAAACGTAAAATATTGCATAAGATTCATAACCGGCATATCCACTATCCTGTGCTCATTCATCCCAATGTGGTGATGGGGAATTCTGATGTGACCATAGGAGATGGGTGTATCATTTGTGCCGGTACCATCTTAACCGTAGATATTAAAATTGGTAAACATGTGATTTTAAATCTGGCCTGCACGGTGGGGCACGATACAATCATCCACGATTTTTGCTCTTTTATGCCCTCAGTGAATATTTCGGGCGAAGTGCTGATTGAAGAAGCCGTTTATGTAGGAACGGGAGCAAAAATCATCAATCAGCTCGAAATTGGGGCAGAAACTGTAGTAGGCGCCGGGGCAGTGGTTTCCAAATCCCTTCCTCCTAAATGCACGGCCGTGGGCGTTCCGGCTAAGCCTATCCGTTTTCAGACTGATTAATTAATCATTATTATTATAAGATTTGTCGTCAAAACATTGTTAAAATTCAATGTTTTACATACCTTCGCGACGTATAAACCCCCTTATATCCTGCCATGCTTTTAAAAAAAAAGCAGGATAGAATGAAAAACGAATATAAGTGTCAAGAGTTTGGCTGTCATCTCCGCACATGGGAGAAAATGAACGATTGTATGTAGAAGATGCATTTAAAACCAATTGGGTAGCGCCTTTGGGTCCGAATGTGGATGCATTTGAAAAGCAACTTGCCGACAGGCTCAACGTGAAAAGCGTTTTGTCATTAAGTTCCGGGACTGCTGCCTTGCACCTTGCCTTGTTTATACTGGGGGTAAAACATGGAGATTCTGTTATTTGTCAGAGTTTCACTTTTGGAGCCTCCGCTTTTCCGATACAATACCTGGGTGCGAATCCCGTTTTTGTGGATAGTGAAGCTGAAACATGGAATATGGATCCTGTATTGCTTGAAAAAGCCATTCAGGAAGAGGTGGCTAAAGGAAAAAAACCGGCAGCAATAATTGTGGTGCATCTGTATGGTGTGCCGGCTAAAATGGATGACATACTGGCCATTGCCAACCGCTATCAAATTCCAATAGTGGAAGATGCGGCAGAAGCGTTGGGCAGTACCTATCATAACAAACCCTGTGGCAGTCTGGGTACTTTTGGTATTTTGAGCTTCAACGGAAACAAAATCATCACTACCAGCGGTGGAGGTGCACTGGCTTCCAATGAGAACGCCCTGATTGAGAAAGCCAGAAACCTATCAGCACAGGCCCGTGAACCCGTTCCCTATTACCTTCATAAGTCTGTAGGCTTTAATTACAGACTCAGCAACATTTGCGCCGGAATAGGCCGTGGGCAGATGGAGGTTTTGGATGAAAGAATCAACAGACGACGCCAGGTTTACGATTTCTATCAGAAGTCGCTGGCCGATGTAAAAGGGGTGAGCTTTCCTAAAGAGCCTGCCGGAGTGTTTTGTAACCGTTGGTTAACAACCATTCTGTTAGATGCTGAAATACCTGAGGCCAATGAGCGCATCAGGGTGGAACTGGAAAAAGATCAGATTGAAACCCGTGCACTTTGGAAACCATTGCATCAGCAACCGATTTTCGAAAATGCGCAATCCTATACCAATGGTGTGAGTGATGATTTATATGCGAGGGGCTTGTGTTTGCCCAGCGGATCGAATTTGACAGATGAAACATTGGAAAGGGTGGTTCTTAAATTTAAAAAAATTGCAAATGAAGTTTTACGGTAAGAAGTCTTTCAGACCTTCAGATCTCGTGCTCGTTGGCGATCAGATTCTCATTCTGCTCGGCCTCGCGTCTGCTTTATTCGCACACTACCGCATTTTGAATATTGCGGAATTCCCCTTTGAAACAACGCTGTATTTTGGTGTAATTCATGTGGCACTGGGCATATTGGCGTGGATTACATTCGGCGTGTATAAAAAGGTGATTCGTTTTTTTAATAGTTCTGATTACCTGAACCTGATTGGAATTGTATTTCTGATTCATGTTTTGAGTGTTGTAATCGGATATGTATTGCCCTCAAAATTTCAGTTGCGTCCTGAAGTTTTCCTCATCAGCTTTTTCATTACATCCATTTACATTACCGGTAGCCGGATGATTATCAGCTACCTCTATACCTACTACCGCAGGGCTAAAAAAATTGGCCCCGAAAAAAGAATTGTAATATACGGAGCGGGTCACCTGGGCGTATTCTTAAAAAAATCCATCCATAATTCAAACGATCAGTACAAACTGATGGCATTTTTGGATGATGATAAAAACAAGATTGGCCGCTTTGTAGAAGGTGTGAAAGTGATTCCGGCGGATCACGGACTGGAAGATTTTGTGCGTGAACACGAGATAACCGACATCATCATTGCCAATAAATCGCTTACGCCCTCCCATAAGGCGAAGTTTCTGGAAACCACATTGAAGCTGAATATTCGCATAAAGGAAATCAACTCCATTAAATCGTTACTCAGCAATTTCAATATTGATAAACTGGCATCTATTGATATCAATGATTTGATGAATCGTGAAGTGATTGAGTTGTTTGATAAACACGTTGCAGATAATCTTGAAGGTAAAACGGTGATGGTAACCGGTGCTGCCGGATCTATAGGAAGTGAAATTGTTCGTAAACTGGCCAAACATAATGCTTCGCTGATTATCTGTGTTGATTTTTCTGAAAGTGCATTGTACGATTTACAGCAGGAACTTAAAAGAACTTATCCGAAAAGTGAATTCCGGTTTATGCTGGTAGATGTGCGCAATGAAGAATTGGTGCGTGAGGTGTTCAAAGCCTACCGCCCGAATTTCATCTATCATGCTGCTGCCTACAAGCACGTACCGTTGATGGAACAATTCCCATGGCAGGCGGTACAAATCAATATCATGGCTACCTGGCAAATTGTAAAAATGGCCATTGAATACAAAGCCGAGAAGTTTGTATTTATTTCATCTGATAAAGCCGTGCATCCAACCAGCGTAATGGGTGCTACCAAAAGGCTGGCAGAAGTGATTGTTCAGTGCTACTCTTGTCAGTCAACCTTTACCAAATTTGCCATTACCCGTTTTGGAAATGTGCTGGGCTCTAATGGATCCGTAGTGCCATTGTTCAAAAAACAAATTCAACAGGGCGGACCGGTTACCGTGACGCATCCTGATATGACACGTTATTTTATGACAATCGCTGAAGCATGCCAGTTGGTGCTGGAGGCTTCTATTATGTCGAAAGGAGGTGAAGTGTTTGTATTTGACATGGGTCAACCGGTGAAAATTGTTGACCTCGCTAAAAATATGATTCGCTTGGCCGGATATGTTCCGGATGTGGATATGCAGATTAAATTCATCGGCGAACGCCCGGGTGAAAAATTATATGAAGAACTTTTCCTCGAAACTGAAAAACTGAAAGAAACACACCATGAAAAAATCATGATCAGTAAAGAGGATGAACACGATATTTCAGAAGCAGAACATATCGTTGCCACTTTTCTGGCCATGCAGTCAAACTGGAATCCGGATGATTACAGATTGGCCATTAAAAGTCTGCTACCAGAGTATAAATTAAATGTAACGGTTGATGAAAAATCCGTTATATTGAAGCCAAATTTTATAACCAAAGAGTACAACTATCAAAACTAAGATTATGAGAATTTCAAAATTACAGGTTGTAATTTTTTTGTTGCTTGCTGAGGCTGCGGTTGGACAAAATGCCAGGTTTTCTCAATTAGGTACATCTACACAAATGTTTAATCCATCCCTTACCGGTCGTTTTGATGGAAAAGCACGTTTCGGTGCATTGTACAGCATTCAGGAATCTGATTTCGCAACCACCCACCATCAGAATGCATTTCTTGAATATAAATTCGGTAAATACCGTTCTTCAGGTGATGAAGATTACAGGTATGTTGCCAAAACGGACGGCAAGAAAGTAACTGCAGAAGCTAAAGACAAAATCACCGAACCTAGCTCAAACAGACCGGCAGGTTACTGGGCAGCAGGTTTAAACTACTATCGTTATGGACATAGTGATATGCCCATCACTGGAGAATTCTATTCAGCTTCATTTGCCCGCCACTTCTATCCTAAACGCAACAAGTATTGGGGATTAGGCGCACAAGTAACGTATGCTAAAGGTAAATTAGATGAAACCGATGGGATGAAATACGACCGTGAAATTTCCGGAAACGGTTTTACCTATCCTTATGGAACACCCGGTGGCAGAATAGGGGATAACAATTATGTAGATGTAAACGTTGGAGGTTATTATGGTATGGTTACTGAACCTGTTGCGTTTGAAATCGGAGGTGCTATGTATCACTTATTTTATCCAAAGAATGATATTGTGGGTCAGGATGATGAAAAGAAATTACGTCACCGCGTAACTGCACACTCTATGTTGCGCCTGCGCCTGAATAACAAATGGGGCATCGTGCAGAAAAACTATTACTGGCAGGAAGGAATGTATCTGCGCAGCCGTCGCTTCAATGCCGACAGTATGCACATCGATGATTTCTGGGCCGGTTTAGAATTCTACAAAACCCAACCTGAAAAAAATATAAACTTTAGTTTCGGTTTGTACACCCGTTCGTTCCGTACGGTAATGCCATATGCTAACCTTTACCTCGGAAAAGTGGTGAACCTGCGTGCATCATACGAGCAACCACTCAATTTTGGAAAGTTCAATGCGTACACAGCTCAAAGACTGGAACTGGCCTTGATACTTAGCTATAAGAAAAACACCAACCCCGGAACAGAATTTTATAGAAAAGTAAACTTTTGGTAAAATAACCCACTTAAAATAAGAAATGAAAAAATTAGTAATCCCTGCATTGGCTTTGATGGTGTCCGGTATCGTATACGGACAAACGCCATTGGAAAATTTAGGAAGCCAGGTGAACTCGGCTTATCCTGAAGCCAGGCCAACCGTTTCAGCAGACGGAAAATTGCTGTATTTCGTAGTGGAAGGAAACCCCAAGAACACGAATTACAAAAACGATAAAAAAGCGCAAGATGTTTGGTATTCCGAGCTGGCATCTGATGGTACCTGGGGACAGGCACTACAAGCTCCACCGGTTATCAATGCATTGAACGATAACGCTGTTTTCTGGATTGCTCCCGACGGCAACCGGATGATGATTCGCGGCGCATTCGACAATGGAAAGTATGTTGGACGCGGTGTTTCAATGGTGTACAAAGAAGCGGGCGGATGGTCGGCTCCACAAAAACTAGATATCCCCGGTTATGAGCAATTGTCGAGGGATATGTACTCCGGCGCCTTCATGGCCAGTACAGGTAAAACCATCTTGTTCTACTTGTCTGAAGAAAAAAATGCCTTCGTAAACGATATCTATGTGTCTCACCTCGGAACAGATGGTAAATGGTCAAGGCCTGAATCTATCGGCAGCGATGTGAATACATTTGAGTACGACGAAATTTCTCCCTTCCTTGCAGCAGATAACGTTACCCTTTATTTTTCGAGTAACCGTAAGGGTGGATTAGGCTCTCATGATATCTGGATGACCCGTCGTTTAGATTCTACCTGGAAAAAATGGAGCACTCCTGTAGCACTGAAAGCTCCTGTCAATTCTAAAGGCTGGGATGCATACTTTGCATTGGATGCTACCGGTGAATATGCATACATGGCAACTTCAGAAGGAACTGCCAACAGTCAGCCTGATCTCGTTAAAGTAAAACTCGATGATCAGTCTAAGCCCAATGCTGTTGTTCTTATGTTTGGAAAAGTGGTGCATGCAGGGGATAACACACCCGTGAATGCAACATTATATTATGATAAGATTGGTGGAGGGAATGAAGGAAACATTTATTCAAACCCGGATGGTACATACAAAATGGTATTGCCGTACGGTGGAAAATATGTTGTGAAAACCACAGCAGACAATTTCAATCCACTTACCGATACAATCGATCTTACCGAACCGGATGGGTATAAAGAAATTCATCGCGATTTGTACCTCACACCTGAAGGATATATTCGTATAGTGGATCCGGAAGGTGGCAAAGACGGTGATCGCAAACGCATGGATGAAATTTCAGAAGATGATGTGCTGGAGGAAGGTGAAACCGTATCGCTGGATAATATCCTGTTCGTTTTCGCTAAGCACTATATCCAGGCTACTTCAATAGAAGAACTGAACCGACTGGTACGACTGATGAAAGCCAATCCGGGTATGCACATTGAACTGGCTGCACACACCGACTGGATTGGAAGCAAAGCCGATAACCTGAAACTTTCTAAAGACCGCGCAACGGCCGTGAAAGAATACCTGGTAGGACACGGCATTGAGGCTTCACGCATCACTGAGAAAGGTTACGGAGAAAGTAAACCGCTCATGAGCAACCTCACCGAAGAAGGACGCCGCCAGAATCGTAGGGTTGAGTTTACCGTAATGAAGAAATAAGCAATCTATCAACTTGTAAAAGGGACTACCATTGGTGGTCCCTTTTTTTATTTCCGGTCGTATGTATGAAATGAAAATACACACTATGGCAATTTGTATTTCATACTTTTTATTATTGGCACACTATGGATGATTTTTTTATCCCGCGGAACCAGGCAGACATTTTTTTTGCGATAATTAGCGGGAAAGAAATGTTTTTTCTTGTTCCTTTTGCTTGCCCAAAAGGAACACAAAAGGGCACCGATGCGCCATTACCCCAGCGCATCGGGTAGCTACGATTAAGCTTTTGTACTACTGTAGTGCCGAGCTTTGGCGGGGTTGATTCTTTGATCGTATTATTTAATTCAGATTTGTTTCTTCTGAGCGTTTTAACGTTGAATCGCAGCGATAACGAAGTGGCAAGCGGAGTGGCGCTTTTTACTAGAAGCCGAGCCTGAAGCCAAGCAGTAAAAAGAGGGAAGCCCGAAGCGCAGACACAAGTGGTGCGAAGCAATCGCCTTGATTCAACTTGATTTTTTGCTTCTTTTTCATCAAGGAAAAAGAAGATAAAGAAATAATAAAGTTTTTTTTACTGTTGAGACGTGTTGATTTTTTTTCGTACAAATACTGAACGGTTTGAATAAATTTCAGCGTATTTCTGTGTAATATTTTTGCGGCATTCTGCGGGAAAGAAATGAATCTTTATCCCGCAGAGCCGCGCTGATGTTTTCGCAGATACTCGCTGAACGGATTGAATACATTTCAGCGAACTTCTGCGTATTTTTTTTTGCGAAAATCAGCGGGAAAGAAAATAAATCACAATGTTTGTTATGTTTATTTTTATCCATCGGAACCAGCAGATTATTTTTTGTGGATTTGCACTGAACGGGTTGAATACATTCTAGCGTCCTTATGCATGCATACAATTAAACAACTTTAATACACTCTCTCAATAAAAAGAAAATGGAAGGAGACAGTCATTGACAGAGATTCTTCAGCTTCCGAACTAAAGCTGAAAAAGTTAGAATAGTTTTTTAAAAAGCGGAAAGGGTTTTTGTGCAGGTTACAGATGATGTGGCGTATCCGACCCGATGGTGTTGATATCCAATTGTACCGTATCGTTCAAAACTTCTTCTTGTTCCGAATACAGCTTAATCACTTTCACGGTAATTAAAGCAAGAGGTACTTCCAGCAAAGCAGTAAAAATACCGACCATCGTTTCAGCTTTTAAATCCTCAATACTGCCTGAATTGGGCATTAAGCGAAATGCAATATTGGAAAGTACATTAGAAAATATCCATAATGCCCACCACAGATTGACAAAGATCAAATAAGGCTTAGGGTTAAATCCTCCCATTTTTTCGCTGATGATACGAGAAGATTCTTCAAACAATTCCCGCATAATTTGATACGGTCGGAATAAATTTAAAATAGGAACAAACCATGCTCCCGCAGCCCAGCCTTCGGTGTATTTTAATCCGTCGGTTAAAGTATGCAGGTTGAAATAGGCTCTGCGGAACCACTGTATGAAAGTAACTGCAGATACAATACTCATCACAACAATGATGATAGCAATGAATTGCTGGCGTGTATCATTCGATTGGGCATCATCATATTCCACTATGCCCTTTTCAAGGTTGCCAAGCAGTTCGTATTGAAGATAATGTGAAAATGCAAACAAAATTTGCAATGCCATCATGATGTATATAAGTAAAATGGCTGTTTTGGCCCTGTTGAAATTCGGACGAAGAAACATGAGCAGTAGTTTGTGTTCAAGTTAAGGTAATGCGTTGAGAAAAATCAATCACATCCACAGTTTACACTCTTTTCGTCGTATTCCCAATCAGTATACCATTATGGTAAATTTGAAAAGTATAGGTACCGGATAAACTTTTGTCGCCAATAAGCGAGAAGGTGAGTTTCTTTGCTTCGCCGCTTTCATTTTCTACACGCAGTTTGCAGGAGTAAATTTTTTTTCCGTGCTCTGAATAAAATGTGCCGGATTCCCAGCCAGATTTTTGTAACACTTTTCCATTGGGCTGTGTAACCACAATCATAATATCGCCCTTGGCTGTTTCGTTGGAGATGTTTTTCACAGCAAAAGAACCAATCAACTCCATAGTTTCAACATCATTTCTACTGTCAACTTTTTCAATACTCATGTCTGAGGTTTGAAAATAGCGTTTAACCGTTGGGGTGGGCTTAGAAGGTGTCAGTGCTCTTGTATCAGGTTCCTCTTGTAATACAGCCCGTGAAGTATAGGAAACGGGCCGGGTTGTTTCTGTGGAAGGTTCCGTTTCAGTTACAGGGCCTGAAACACGTGTATTGTTCGAAACAATTACCGGTGTGGAGGTTGGTGTGGCAGTTGGTACGTTTCGTGTATTGCTTACCGTGAGCGACTGTTTTCTAATCTCGTCCAATACTGTGTACAGTTTTTGATTCTCTTCCGTAATATTGGCATTGGTTCTTCTCAGTGCCGCCATACGGGTTTGCAGTTCATCAATTTTCTGTTTGGCCAATTCAAAATCTGTATCGGATGTGGGATTTGATATCAGGGCTATCAGTTCGTCTTTCGTGCGGTAATATTCATCCAGCTTCAGGCTGAGGCTATTTTCCAGAGAATCCGCTGACGTGTATGTAGCCCCCAGTTTCTTTTCCAGTTGCTGAATGGTATGGCTGTACACGGCCAATAATGAATCACGGATACGATCGGCGGGTTGAGGCGTGTTTTGCATCACCATGGCCTTGTCTACTTTTCTGTAAAAGGTGTAGCCCAGTATACCCAGCGCAAGGAATGATGCGAAGATTAATACAAATGATATAACCAGCAGAAAAGAAATTTTTGAATCCCGCATGGAAAGTTATTTATTCATGGCTTCTTTAACGTATGCAGAAATCCATCCTGTTTGCCCATTCTTTACGAGGAAAAATTGTTTCTTCTCATAAATGCCTTCAAACTGGCGCATGATTTTGAGGAGCAACCCGGTACCGGCCAGCATCGCTTTCTGATCGAACACTTTGTTCACCGTTTTGGCCTGCTTC
>JAHBTM010000073.1 GCA_019638635.1 Ferruginibacter sp.
AACAAGGGGCCGACTGTTGTAAAAAAAAAGCTCATTTCAAAACTTAGTACAAGGTAGTGAAAAAAAACGGTTTTCACTACCCAATTCACTACCCAGTCAAAAAAAACAACCACAATAAGCTAATTTTCAGTCTTTTGCGAAAATCAGGTGTGGAGCTGCAGGGAATCGAACCCTGGTCCAAACATATTCGCCGTAAGCTTTCTACATGTTTATTTGTGTATTACTTGTCGGGAGCGGGCAGGAACACAACCAACCAACCTGATCCTTAGAAGAATAATCTTAAGCTGCGGTCACTTCATTCCGAAGCAGCATCCCTGTTTTTTTTGAGTCGGCGGAGGGAACGGCACAAGGAAAGCCATTCCAGTCGGCCCGAATGACTACTTAATCACTGATTAGGCAGCCATGGCATACGTATTGTTGCCATTTAAAGGTTTCGTATTCAGATTAAAGTGCAGACTACGCAACGCACTACATGCTTACTTACAAAGATCTATGCTGTCAAAACCGGTCAGCCCCGGTGTGGCACAAAATTAAAACATTTTAATAAGACGGTTTAAGGTTTAACAACCCGAAATACTTTACTTAACGGTGAGGAGAAACTTTCAATGGTGGTGGGTATATTGTGATACATGATTCTGCTGACACCGGTGGCGTTCGCTTTTAAGTGTTCAACGGAGGAGATTTCGATATCGGAGGCTCCACCTGCCCGTGCATCGCAATACGTTACCATTAAATCAGGCCCTTTCAAATCGCTGGCTCCTGAACAATGAACGTGTACATTTTGTATATCACCATTTAGTACCGCGTTGGATGCTCCGGAGAGTTGCATGTGTAAAACACGCAATTTCAAATCTACTTTTAATTGCACCTGACCGGATAATTTGATAGCCATTGAATCAGATACAAACGGCAAGCTCCCTATTATTTCTACAGCTCCGGATGCTTCGAGAGAAACCAGGTTTTTAAATCCTACATATACCCTGGCAGTTTGCTTCTTTGTGCCGCCCCCCGCAATCATTAATGTGCTCCCTTCTATTCTGGTGTCAATCCTTTCTAATACAGCATTATTATTTCCACTCAATGCCAAAATCGCCGAATCATTGGGAATCAAATACAATTCCAGATTACCTTCCACCTGAATGGCTGAAAACGGCTGATCAAGTACGCGAACATCTACGACAGGATCTCTAATTACCCATTGTGCCTGTGTAAATATGGAAAAGAATAATAAAACCGTAAGCAAGAACCGGTGTTTCATAATTTGATTTTTTGCTCATTTAATACGCAGAGGAAGGCAAAAAGTTACAATTTTTGGATAGCTCCTCAAAATAACTTTACCTTTGCACATTCGTCATTCTGAATTTCCGGGGTGCTTTTGTATAAAGGCTGAGATTATACCCGTAAAACCTGAACAGGATAATGCCTGCGAAGGGAGAAAGAAACAACTGCACTCAGGACATTCAGCCTAATTTTTAATTCAATGAAACAATTGTGCCTTTTAGGGCTGATGGCATGCACGTGCTTTAAAAGTTTGGCGCAGGATACCACCCTGTTGTCGCCCGTAGAAGTTTCAGCCATTCGCGCCGCTGACAATGCGCCCATTGCCAAAACCAATCTCACTAAGGAACAACTGGCTGAACGCAATACCGGCCAGGATTTACCTTTCATATTGTTGCTTACACCCGGTGTGGTATCTCATTCTGATGCGGGTAACGGTATCGGCTACACGGGATTGCGTATACGGGGAACCGATGCTTCCCGAATTAATTTCACCATCAACGGTATTCCGTATAATGATGCTGAAAGTCAGGGTACATTTCTGGTGAACATTCCTGACCTTGTATCATCTGCCGGGAATATTCAAATACAAAGAGGCGTAGGTACTACCTCTCAGGGTACCGGATCTTTCGGAGGTGGCGTACACATCAGCACCAATGAAGTACATACGGAACGCGCCCTGTTGTTGAACAACACATTCGGCTCCTACGGTTCTATGAAGAATACGATTCAATTCCATTCAGGATTGCTGAAAAAGAAGTTTCTGACAGATGTCCGGCTAAGCAATATCCAGAGCAACGGCTACATCGACAGAGCCAACTCATCCCTGCAATCGCTGTACGCCAGTCTGGCCATGATTGACCGCAAACAATCACTGCGCCTGAACATCATTGCCGGCAAGGAAAAAACATATCAGGCCTGGTACGGGATAGATGAAACTACCTTACGCACCAACCGCACCTTTAATGCCGCCGGAACAGAAAAACCGGGGGAGCCATACGAAAACGAAACCGACAACTATCGTCAAACGCACTACCAGTTGTTCTATAACAGGGGGCTGAACATACGTTGGAAAATGAATGTCACCGGATTCCTCACACGCGGAATAGGATATTACGAACAATACAAGGCAGGTGAAACCCTGAGCAACTATCAATTGCCGGATTACAATGATGGCACCAACATATTTACTGAATCGGATTTAGTTCGGCGGTTATACCTCGATAACTACTTCTTTGGAAATGTGTTTTCGTTTCATCATATTCAGGCTAAAAGAGATTTAATCGTTGGCGGTGGTTGGAATCAGTACAACGGAGCTCATTATGGGAAGGTGGTTCAGGTACAACTACCCGTAACAATTCCCCAACGGCACAGATGGTACGACAACGATGTAGTGAAACGTGAACAATCGGTGTACGGAAAATGGACTGAACGCTTTCATCCGCGCTGGCAAAGTTATGTGGATATACAACTGCGCCGGGTTGATTATGAAATCAACGGTTTCAGAAATGCACCCGGATTAAATCAAAGGAACGATTATCTTTTTCTGAATCCTAAAGCAGGTATTACTTACCGTTATGCTAAAAACAAATGGTATGCATCTATTGCCAAAGCTTCCAAAGAGCCCAATCGCGACGATTTTGAAGCAGGTATTAATGAAACACCCCGTGCGGAAACATTATACGACACTGAACTGGGATTTGAACAACAAAGTAAAAAAGGACGATGGGCAGTGAACGCCTACTACATGTATTACAGAAATCAACTGGTACTCACCGGAAAAATAAATGATGTAGGAGCTTACACACGTACTAATATCCCTGTGAGTTATCGGCTGGGTATAGAGCTGGAAGGTTCAGTCATGCTGCACCCCAAACTACACCTATCCTCTAACGTTAGTATCAGCAGGAACCGTATTAAAAATTTCACGGAATACCTGGACGACTATGACAATGGCGGACAAGTCACCCGTTTTTACTCCTCCGGTAATTTGTCTTTTTCACCGGATATTACCGGAATGTGGATGGTGCAATATAAACCTATCCCAAGTTTAACTATTGAGTGTACCGGAAAGTATGTGGGTAATCAGTACCTCGATAATACCTCCAATAAAAACAGGCAACTGGATGCCTATTATGTGCAAGATGCCCGGATTGCAAAAGTGTTTAAATGGGAGGCTGTAAAGGAACTCAGTAGTTTTATTCAGGTACAGAATATGTTTTCAGCGCGATACGAACCCAATGGGTACACGTTCAGTTACATTTACGATAACAACCTGACCACCGAGAACTATTATTTTCCTATGGCGCCCATTCAGGTGTTTGCCGGCATACAGGTACAGTTTTAAAAGAAATGATTTTTTTGCACTGATAAATCAATAAGAGGTGGCAGGCATTCAACATATGAATGTATCGTATGTTTGTTACAGCCATGTGGATAGAAACGTTTCTTTACGCACCGCCATATTTCTCCTGCCACGCCAGCATGCCACCGGTGAGGTTTTTTACGTTGGTGAATCCCAGTGATTCCAGCATCATACAGGCGCGGGCACTTCGCTGGCCGGAGCGGCAATAACAAACCACTTCCTGATTCTTCAGGTGGTCGATTTCATCGGTGTCCATACTGTTAATACGACCCAACGCCACGTGTTGGCCGCCAATATGAAAAGCAGCGCGTTCATCGGGTTCTCGCACATCCACCAGATTTACTTTTTCTCCGGCATCCAGCCGGGCTTTAACATCTTCGATTGTTATATTTTCCATATTACGGGAGGTTTATCGTTGTATCCTTAATAAACTTTTTATCAACCGAAAGCCATATATCCATTAGCTGACCGGGCAATATATACGATGGAAGATCATCCTGATCTTTCACCGGCGGACTTTGTTTAAAGATAAAAGCACTGGCTGTGTCTTTCACATCCGGTTCCGTGATAACGGCACCCAGTTCTATACCATTGGCTTCAAGTATCACTTTAGCTTCCTGAAAGGTGATGCCCAGTAAATCAGGTACTTTAATTTTTTCGAGTGACAGACCGGAACCTACTAACAAATCAACCGGGCTTCCCCAGGGAATTTTAGCACCCGGCGTAATGCGCATGCCTTTAAAAGATTGCTCCAACACGGAGCCACGCATAAAATCAGGTTTAAACGTAGTGTCGCCGAGTACCAGGTGGCTGCGTTTCAAAATCTCCAGTGCATAGTTCAGGGTTTTGCCTTCTAACGCCGGCATATCTACCAGAGGGAGGGTTTGTCGGTTTACAGTAAGATATACTGTACGGTTGATTTTTACGGTGCTGTTTGGATCAGGCAATTGCTTCAGTACAATTCCCCGTTGGGCAGTATCCACATAAACAGAGTCCTGAATCGCAACTTCAAACCCTTTCGATTCCAGTAATTCAATAGCGTCTTGGGTGGGTTTTCCTAAAACGGAGGGTACTGTGAGGTATTCTCCATGTTTAGTGAACATGCCCAGCAATTGCAGGAAAGTCCATATAATCAGCAATCCGAGCACTACTGCTGCGAGCAGGTTTACAACAAATGAACGTTTGGTGATGAATTTAAACACGTTACAAATTAAGGAATGAAAAGGTTTACTTCAAACAGGATTCAATAAGTTCACTGTAAAACCGGGTTAAAGTCCACCCCATAGCACGTACCTGTTGTGGAACAATACTGGCATCGCTTTGTCCGGGTACGGTATTAATCTCCAGCATATACGGTACACCTTCTTCCGGTTCATAAATAAAATCAATCCTCACTACACCGGAGCAATTGAATACGTGATAGGCTTTTTTAGCCGCTTCCTGAACCTGACCGGCAATGGAAGCGTCCACCCGGGCCGGAGTAATTTCTTCACTGGCACCCTGATATTTTGCTTCGAAATCGAAAAACTCATTTTTTGAAACTATTTCGGTGATGGGCAGGGTAATCACCTCACCGGCTGAACGGAAAACACCAATTGTTAACTCACGGCCACGCACAAACGATTCTATAAGCACCTGATCATCTTCTCGAAATGCCTTTTGAATAGCCGCGTCGATATGAGCTGCATCGTTAACTTTACTCATACCCAAACTACTTCCGCCATTATTTGGTTTAACGAAAACGGGTAAACGAAGTTGCTGTACAATATCATTTCCGTTGTATGGTTCATTTTTAAAGAGTTGAATAGAATTGGCTACACGGATGCCGGAAGCGGCAGCTACAGCAACCGTATATTTTTTATTGAAAGTGATGGCTGAAGTAGCGGTATTGCAGGAGGTGTACGGTATATTCAGGCAATCCAGGTATCCTTGCAGCTTACCATCTTCGCCGGGCGTGCCATGCAATGCAATGAGTACGGCGTTAAATTTAATCTTTTCACCCAGATGATTTATGGAGAAATCATTTTTATCTACCGGAGAGGGGGCACCCTGATCAGGTTTGTAGAACCAACCATCGGGATGGATATCAATCAGAAAACAATCGTAGAGGGTGCGATCAATATGTTGGTAGATAGTATGGGCTGTTTTATACGAAATAACGGCTTCACCAGAGTATCCGCCGGTAACCAGTGCAATTTTCTTTTTCATGGAATGGAACTTCTTTCTAAAGTTAATGGATTATAGCGGATTGCCAATACCTTCATTCCATGAATTAGCTACAAATTTCCACGTACCATCATCCTGCCTTTTCCATACGTTCAGGTAGGTGCCCAGTAGCTGGGTATCGGCCAAAGAGGGTGTAATAGAATAGATGCCAAATGTATAGCCCATATCACCGGATTTTGAAACTTCTGCATTGTGTGGTTGCCATTTCAACACAAATCCGGTATCGTTGATTTGAATGAGGTAATCAATCGCATGCGCTCCTACCACTGGAAGGTGATCCGGACGCAACAACACCCCGTTATCATCCATATTCTCTATGAATGCCTTGGTCATTCCGCCTTTTTCGCACAAATCAGAAAATGCTTTATCGGCTTCAATCAGTTTAATTTTTTCAGCATAATTCACTTCTGGCTTTTTATCTTTCTCTTTGTCCTTTGCAGCACAGCCTGTGCATAACAATGCTGCCAGCCCCGCTCCAATCAGTGTATTACTCCATTCCATGCCGTTGAATTTAATAAAAAGCGAAAGTACTGTATACTTTCGCCTTACACGCCTTCAGCGTATGATTTATGATATAATTACAAGTGCAGTTTATCTTTTTTCTGCAATAATTCGTCAACCGTTTCACGATACATTTCATCCGGTACGCAACAGTCAACCGGACAAACCGCAGCACACTGTGGTTCTTCATGAAAACCCTGGCATTCGGTACATTTATCCGGTGTAATATAGTAGGTATCGTTAGAGACGGGGTTCAGGCGTTGGTCTGCATTCACCACACTCCCATTCATCAATGTATAGGAGCCTTTTACAGACGTACCATCCGTTATAGCCCACTCAACCCCGCCTTCGTAAATGGCGTTGTTCGGGCATTCCGGCTCGCATGCTCCACAATTGATACATTCATCGGTTATCTTAATAGCCATCTGTCGTAATTTTGCACAAAATTAATAATAAGCCATGGATTTACAAGCACGGGTGGATATAATGCTGAAACTGGGAAAATATTTGCAGGATGATACCCCTGAATGGCTGGAAGCACAAAGCCGGGCGTTCTATCACAATCCCTGGTTTGTTCCTGAATTCACACAACTGGCTGCTCAATCTATTTCGCAACAATTTTTAAGTGAAGAAGCCCTTCGTCATTGGATTGGTCATTATCATATCAACAACAGTATATCTCCCCGAATGGTAGGAATTGTAATGGCGGGAAATATCCCATTGGTAGGGTTTCACGATTTTATAGCGGTGTTTATCAGTGGTCATTACCAACGCATCAAGTTATCGTCTAAAGATGAAGTGCTTTGGAAACATATTTTATCTGTACTGGATTCATGGCATCCTGATTTTTCAACACGGGTACACATCGCTTCTAATCTGAAAGATTGTGATGCGTACATCGCTACCGGAAGTACAAATACTTCTCGATACTTTGAAACTTATTTTGCAAAGTATCCGCACATCATACGAAAGGGCAAAACTTCTGTAGCATTGCTAACCGGAAAAGAATCAGACGCCGACCTCGAATCCCTGTCTCATGATGTACACCGTTACTTTGGAAGAGGATGTAGAAGTGTTACAAAGTTATATGTACCCAAAGGATACGATTTTGTTCCCTTGCTCGATGCATTTAAAAACTATCATTGGTTTGCCGAACACCATCGTTATAAAAACAATTTCGATTATCAGTTGGCGTTACTCTTGTTGAACGGCCAATTCTACATGACCAACGGAAGCATATTATTGGTTGAAAACGACGGCGTGGTTCCGCCGGTAGGCATGTTGTATTACTCCTATTATTCACCGGAGGCTACCCCCCATCTGGAACCCAATGAACAAATTCAATGTGTAGCCAGAAACGGGCAAATACCTTTCGGACAAACACAACTACCGGATCTCTGCGCCTATGCCGATGGTGTGGATACCATGCAGTTTTTACTGGGTTTGTAGCATCTACGAAAGTCTTACTAATTTAATGTTAAATACGCCGAAATGACCTTTCATTTTGTCAGTGTTCAATTAAATTGCACCAAAGGCACATGATTTGATGCTCAATAAACTATAAATCAGTACACGATATGAAATTCAAACAAGTATTACTCACCACCTTCATCAGCGGGGTTACCGCTTTTGGGGTGTTGATGGGGTATCAGTATTTCAACGCAGGGCCTTTATTAGGAGAAGCAAAAACCACGGCATTACCATCGAATTATAAGTATGCGGGATTCAGTGAAGGAATGGTATCGGATGGAGGTCCTGCTGATTTCACCTCGTCTGCCGAGGCGAGTATTCCTGCAGTGGTGCATATTAAAACCAAAACGAACGCTAAAACGGCAACCAATAATTTACCCCGTCAGCCACAAAATCCGTTTAGTGATTTTTTTGGGGATGATATATTTGAGCAGTTTTTTGGGGGAAGAGGTCAAAGAATTATTCCCGAGCAGCAAGCTTCTGGTTCCGGGGTGTTGATCAGTGAAGACGGATACATCGTGACGAACAATCACGTGGTTGAAAAAGCAGATGTCATCAACATAACTTTACACAACAAAAAAACATACGCTGCCAAACTAATTGGCACAGACCCGGCATACGATCTCGCGGTGCTTAAAATTGAAGCGCGCGGTTTACCTTATTTATTGTATGGTAATTCTGATGATGTTAAAATTGGCCAATGGGTTTTAGCCATAGGGTATCCATTGAATCTTGAAACAACCGTAACTGCAGGAATTGTAAGTGCCAAATCGCGCAGTCTGGGTTTAAACCGCGACAGAAGCGGGAATACCATGGGTGGAGTAGAATCCTTCATACAAACGGATGCAGCGGTGAACAAAGGAAACAGCGGTGGTGCCTTGGTAGATAAAGAGGGCCTTTTGGTTGGAGTGAATTCTGCCATTGCCTCTCCAACAGGTTTTTATTCCGGATATTCTTATGCCATTCCGGTAAACATTGTAAAAAAGGTAGTGGATGATATTGTGAAATTTGGTACAGTACAACGTGCGTACCTGGGTATTAATTTTGTCAATGCCAGTGATTTAACAGAAGAAGAAAAGAAACGAGATGGCATTCCATTGAATACACACGGAATTTATGTTTCTGATTTACCGAAAGACGGAGGAGCCTATGAAGCCGGAATCCGTAAGGGTGACATCATCCGAAAACTCAACGGCAGAAGCGTAAACAGTTCGGCTGAAGTGCAGGAGCAGGTTAGTTTGTTTAAACCGGGTGAAAAGTTACCGGTTACCTATTTGCGCGACGGCAGAGAAACTACGGTAACGGTTACCCTAAAAAATAAAGTAGGCACATATGATCTGGTTACTGTTGATGCGGTAACCGATATGCTGGGTGCAGACCTTATCAACCTGGAAAAAGACAAAGCAAAAGCCTTTGGTGTAAAAGGTGGTGTGATTGTGAAGAAAATTAATAAAGGCATACTGAATGATCAAACCCGGATGAAAGATGGGTTCATCATTTTACGCATCAACGAACAGGAAGTACAATCGAAAGAAGAGATGAGCAAAATTATTGGGAACAGTAAGAACATCATCATTACCGGATTCTATCCGGGATATGATGGGTTGTACGAGTACCCGGTTTCGCTTTAAACCGATATGTAAAAACCCCAATTCAAAAGAGCCGGCTCGAATGGGTCGGCTTTTTTATTCACTGAAAGTTCATTCTATTTATCTGACTCGTCGTGTACTTCTGCAGCAGGTGCATTAGTATGTACCGATAGAATTCCTTTCTCCATTGCGTCAAATGATTCATACATCTCGCTGGTACCAATCACCTGACCATTAGCAGCTTTAAGGTTAAAGTAATGCTTCCCGTTGGATGATGACTTTCGTTCAAATCGATGATCGTCGAGTGCGTTGAGTTTTACGGAGGCAATTCCACTTTGGCATGCTGCTATCGACTTATACCCTTCGCTCATTAAAATGGTTTGTCCGTTACCGGCTTTCAAAGCAAACTGCCATTCGCCATTTTTTCTTTTGGAGATAATGAATGATGCCATAACAGTTGGTATTTTGATGTATTGTAAGTTACAAAAAAATACGGTATGGCTTGTTTTGAAGAATAGAAATACGCACGTTTCAATAAGAATCTACATATCCTCATAAAACTGGTACGTTTCAAGTATGAAAAGGGTATCCAGATAAGAAATTGGAGATGCAACAATGTATACGCCAATCACCGGATAGCTAACTTTCAATAATCATCCATTGCTATTGTAAGATTCGTTGGGTAGGATATTTTCCAAAACAAAGTGATTGCAAAACGCTTTAATTTCATCCCGTACTTTTCGAAACTGCTGCATTACGAAATCATCTGTGCCCTCTGCTTTTGCCGGATCAGGGAAATTATGATGTACCACTTTCACCGCTCCCGGAAAATACGGGCAACGTTCACGTGCATGATCGCATACAGTAATCACCCAATCAAATCGCATATCCATGTATCGTTCAATCGTATCGGAGGTGTGTCCGGATATATCCATCCCATCTTCTTTCATGATTTGAACTGCTTTGGGATTCAGCCCATGGGCCTCTATCCCTGCACTAAAAACTTCGGTATGGGTACCCCCAAAAAAGGAAAGGTATCCCTCAGCTATCTGACTACGGCAACTATTACCGGTGCACAATACTAAAATTTTCTTTTTCATATTTTCAATATTTCCATTTATTAGCGATAGCCACCAGAGACAACATCACCGGTACCTCTATCAATACCCCCACCACTGTAGCCAGTGAGGCCCCTGAGTTTAATCCGAATAACGATATAGCCACTGCTACGGACAATTCAAAAAAATTACTGGCTCCAATCATAGCCGCCGGTGCACAAATTGGATGAGACAGTTTGAGGTACCGGCCTAAAAACCAAGTAAACAAAAAGATGAAATAAGTCTGGAT
>JAHBTM010000074.1 GCA_019638635.1 Ferruginibacter sp.
ATTTAAAATTAATGATACAATGGATGTTTTTTTGCCATGAAAGTACCTACCTTTGCGCTCCGGTTTTGAATCGGGTGGTTATCGGGATAGCGGTAACTACATTGTAAAACCGCCTGAGAGGGCAAAATTTTAAACATGAGCAAATTACATTTCACCACCAAACATGCGAACGAGGCTACCGTAAAGCGTAATTGGTACGTTGTAGACGGTGCTAATCAAACCGTAGGTCGTATGTGTGCCAAAATCGCATCTGTGTTGCGAGGCAAAAACAAAGCGTATTACACGCCGCATGTGGATTGCGGAGATTTCGTTATCGTAATCAATGCCGACAAGGTTAAGTTTACCGGTAACAAAATGGAAGACAAGGAGTACCTGACGTATAGCGGGTATCCGGGCGGACAAAAAGCGGAGCCTGCCGGTAAATTAATGGCACGCAGGCCGGAACTGGTTGTAGAACGTGCTGTAAAAGGTATGTTGCCTAAGAACCGTTTAGGACGCAAGATGTTCAAAAAATTATTTGTGTACACCGGTACGGATCATCCGCACACGGCACAAAAACCTACAGAACTTACTTTCAACAAAATCTAAATCATTAGCTAACGGCTAACAGTACACGCTGTAAGCTATAAATTTTTATACATGGAAAAGCAAAAAAACGCAGTAGGCCGTAGAAAGGAAGCGGTAACCCGTGTTTTCATTTCTAAGGGAAATGGCAACATTACCGTGAACGGCAAGGATTATAAAACCTATTTTCCGCTGGTGTACCTGCAAAATCAGGTAGAAGCTCCGTTGAAAACGATTGAATCCGCTGATAAGTTTGATATCGTAATCAATGCAACAGGCGGTGGTGTAAAAGGTCAGGCAGAAGCTACCCGTTTGGGTATTTCACGTGCCTTGCTGGAAATGAATGCGGAGTATCGTCCGGCATTGAAGGCAGCAGGATTATTAAAACGTGATCCGCGTTCTGTTGAGCGTAAGAAGCCGGGCCGCAAAAAAGCAAGAAAGAGCTTCCAGTTCAGCAAACGTTAATACGGGTATCAGTTTTATACTGATCATCTACAAACACATCTATAAATTACTCAATCATAAACAATGGAAAATAATACTTCCTTACAACAACAGCTTTTAGAAGCCGGTGTTCACTTCGGTCACCTGAAGAAGAAATGGAATCCGAAAATGCTTCCTTACATTTTCGCTGAAAAGAAGGGTATCCACATCATTGACCTGAACAGAACGGTGGAAGGTTTACAGGAATCTGCAGCAGCATTGAAAGCGATTGCACGCAGCGGAAAGAAAATCATGTTTGTTGCCACCAAAAAGCAGGCGAAAGAAATTGTTGCCGAGTGCGCACAACGGGTAAACATGCCCTTTGTTACCGAGCGTTGGCTGGGTGGAATGCTTACCAATTTCAACACGGTTCGTAAGAGCGTAAAGAAAATGCAGAGCATTGAAAAAATGTTGAACGACGGAAGCGCGGAAAGCCTGACTAAAAAAGAGAAATTGACTTTAACACGTGACAAGGAAAAAATGGAAAAGGTGTTGGGTGGTATCGCTCAAATCAGCCGTGTACCAGCTGCCTTGTTTATGGTGGATATAGGCCATGAGCACATTGCGTTGTCTGAAGCCAAGCGTTTAAACGTTACTACGTTTGGTATGGTGGATACGAATTGCGATCCGAACAAAGTAGATTTTGCAATTCCATCGAATGACGATGCTACCAAATCTATCGCGATTATCGTGAATTACCTGACGGCGGCTATTGCAGAAGGATTGCAGGAACGCCAGGCAGATAAGGATGATGAAGAGCATAGCGATACGGAAGAATCTCCGGAAGCAAAAGCAGCTCGTTTTGAGCGCAATGCGGATGGTGGTGAAGACCGTGGAAGACGTGGTGCTGGTCGTGGCGCTGCGGGTGGTCCGGCTAAGAGGAGAGTACCCAGCTCCGGTGGTGGTGGACGTAAGCCGGCAGCGGGTGGTCGTTAATACACGCGGCCTTTGATACCCATTTTGAAAATTTAAAAACAGAAATCATGAGTGCAACAATAACAGCATCAGATATAAATAAATTACGTCAGGCTACCGGTGCCGGTATGCTTGACTGCCGTAAAGCGTTAACAGAAAGCAACGGCGATTTTGAAGCAGCCATTGACTGGTTGCGTAAGCAAGGACAAAAAGTGGCGGCTAAGCGCAGCGACCGTGAAGCAAAAGAAGGTGTGGTAATTGCTAAAACCACTGCAGATAACAAAACCGGTATGATTGTATGCATCAGCTGCGAAACAGATTTCGTGAGTAAGAATGCTGATTTCGTTGCGTTTGCAACAAGTATTGCAGATGCAGCAATTGCGAATAATGTACAATCGATCGACCAATTGAATGAAGTGAGCATTCAGGGTGCAAAAGTGGCTGACATGATCAATGATAAACTGGCTGCCATTGGTGAGAAAATTGCCGTTTCACGTTTTGAGCGTGTGGAAGCGCCATTTGTTGCCAGCTATATTCATGGAGCGAACCGTATGGGTGTGCTGGTAGGCATGTCTGGCGAAAATGCGGAAGCCGGAAAAGATGTGGCGATGCAAATTGCAGCGATGAATCCATTGGCCATTGATGAAACATCAGTATCACCGGAATTGATTGCCCGGGAAAAAGAAATTGCAATTGAGCAAATTAAAGCGGAAGGCAAGCCTGCTGAGATGGCTGAGAAAATTGCGATGGGTAAAGTAAACAAGTTCTTTAAAGAGAATACCCTGATGGCTCAGCCTTTTGTAAAAGACAGCAGCAAAAGCGTAGCAGATTACCTGAAGAGCGTGCAGGCCGATTTGAAAATTACTGAATTTAAGCGCGTTGCGTTAGGATAAGATTATTTGAAATGTATACTGAAGCTGTTCGTAAAAGAACAGCTTTTTTTATTTAATGAGGCTATGAAGTGAGATGTGCAATAGCTGTGTGTTATTGTAGAATGTTTCTGAAGGATAAAAATGTTCATTTCTACCCTTTCACACTTTTGTTGAAATGTATTGTAGTGAGGAGGGGGTAATGATTGTTTGTGTAAAGAATTTATCGGTGTGGTGTTTAATCTAAAGACATCTTGTAACGGTTAGAAGTATTTTTCCCTAGGGACTTTTGTTGAAATGTATTGTAGTGAGGAGGGGGTAATGATTGTTTGTGTAAAGAATTTATCGGTGTGGTGTTTAATCAAAAGACATCTTGTAACGGTTAGAAGTATTTTTCCCTAGGGACGGCTATACCCTCAAGCCCATTTTAAAGGTATAAAAAAAAGGGTGTATCCACAATACCCCGGATGGGGGTTAAATGGGGTAAAAAATGGTGTTGATTAATGAATTCAATCAGAAATGTACCCAAAATGTTTACATATTATCATTCAATGAACCGGCCCCGAAGGGGTCGCATAATTATAGAAATAATTTAAATCGAAAGGCTATATCCCAAAGGGAAGCAATCAAAATGTACCCAAGACGTTTACGCACAATATCATTTAATTGAACCTACCCCAAAGGGGTCGCATGATTATTGGGAATGATTAAAATCGTAAGGTTATATTCCAAACGGAAGCAAATGAAATGTATCCAACATGTTTATGCAATATCAAATCGCTACGTATTACCCTCTGATTGTTGATTTTTGATTTTTCGAAGTTCGTATTGTAGCAATTCTTTTTCTTCGTGGGCAATGTCTAAGTTGCTTTGCAATTCTGTAATTTTCTTTTTAGCATCACGCAATTCCTTGAAGATATTAGCGGTTTCATCGAGTTGTTGTGAGATGTCTTCAATTTGTGCGATAGAGCTATCCAGTTTTTCCCTAAGGTTGTAATATTCTTTTTCCATGCGGATGCCTTGCAAGAGTTCATCTTCCATGGCGGCTTCCCGCTGACCGGCACCTTCCAGTTTTTGTTGCTTTTTTCCGAGGAGGTGTTGCATGTAGCTCAGTTCCTCCAGTTGATTTTCGATGGTGCTTTTTAGTTCTGTGGCCTGACGTGCAGTTTCACGGAGCATGATTAATTCTTTCTCCCGTTGATGCAACATATCGTTGGCATCTGCCAGTTGAATCTGCAGAAATTCATTTTCGCTGATGATTTGCTGAATCTGTTTGTCTGAAAGCATACCGGAGCTTTCTCAAATGTAATCAATTGGGTTGAAGTACGTGTAGTTTATCAGGATACAAGTGTCCCTACATTTTCACCACCCACCACGCGTAGTAAATTACCGGGTTTGTTCATATCAAACACTACAATAGGCAGGTTGTTTTCCATACATAAAGTGAATGCGGTCATATCCATGACACGCAGATTTTTTGAAATACAATCAGCAAAGGAAATTTTTTCGAAGCGGGTAGCGCTAGGGTCTTTTTCAGGATCTGCCGAATAAATTCCATCTACTCTTGTGCCTTTTAAAATTACATCGGCTTTAATTTCAATGGCACGAAGTGATCCGGCGGTATCGGTTGTAAAATAGGGATTACCGGTGCCGGCACCAAAAATCACTACACGTCCTTTTTCGAGGTGGCGCATAGCACGGCGGCGAATATAAGGTTCAGCAATTTGTTCCATTTTGATGGCGCTCTGCAAACGGGTGTACACACCTTCTTTTTCGAGTCCGCTTTGAAGGGCCATACCATTGATAACGGTGGCCAGCATGCCCATATAGTCTCCTTGTGCACGTTCGATACCGGATTCGGCTTCATTCATGCCGCGATAAATGTTTCCACCGCCAATCACGAGCGCCACCTGAACTCCCAGTTCGGTCAGTTGTTTGATTTCACGGGCATATTGAGAAATCACTTCAGAATCTAACCCGAAATTTTTTTCGCCCATTAATGATTCACCGGAAAGTTTGAGGAGGATGCGCTTGTATTTTGGAAGCATGCAAAAATTTTTGCAAAGATATATTTTCAGAACGGGCTTTAAAATTTTTTTACAGCCATCCTTTTTCATATGCCAGGTGCATGGCTTGTGCGCGGCTGTTGATATGTAATTTTTGGTATATGTTCATTACGTGCTTCTTGGCGGTATTGGCGCTGATATTGAGTTTGGCTCCAATTTCTTTATAGAGGTAACCCTGCACGAGCAATTGGAGGATTTCCTGTTCTCTATCGGTAAGTACCAGCAACGGATCTTCTTTTTGTACCTGTGTTTGTTGGATGGTTTTTTCGTCGGGAGTTCGTTGCACCATCTGTAAAATTTTGTGTGCAATGCCGGGAGAGATTGGGCCGGCACCGGTTTCATGCATATGCAATAAGGCTTCTTCTATGTTTTCTGCATTTTCATCTTTCAATAAGTATCCAAATGCACCTGCACGGATGGCTTTGAAGATTTTATCTTCATCATCGAAAATGGTGAGTACAACAAAACGAATCGTTGGATAGAGTGATGAACCCAAAGCAATAGCGTTTACACCATCCATTTCAGGCATTTCCAAATCCATTAAAGCTACGTCGGGCAATAGTTCCGGTGGAACATTCTTTAGTTGTTGAAGAAAATCTTTTCCATTTTCGGCAATGAGTGTAACCACAAATACCGGATTTCTGCTGAGTTTCTCTTTCAGTATGTGCCGGTTGGAAGAACGGTCATCAATTATGGCTACTTTAATTTGCATCTGTATTCAAAATTTCGGCTATTATTTATAACCACCAATAATCCGATTGGATTAGCGCTATTTTACAGTGATGGTAATGGTAGTTCCAATGCCTTCTTTGGAATCTATCGAGAGACCAAATCCACTTTGTGCTGCGCGATATCGCAGGTTTTCAAGTCCGTTACCACCGGTATTCAATGTTTTGTTGAAACCTGATCCGTCATCGGTTATCCGTATTATCCATTCGTTATTTTCCATGCTGCTCACAATGACTACATGTTGTGGATGAGCATGTTTAATGGCATTGGTTACGCCTTCCTGTACCATGCGAACCATATTTAACGCATGTAGATAGGGAATTGGCTGAGCCCCTTGTGCCTGATCCGTAATCTTAAAATGAATGTCGGGATAATACCGCATCATGGTTTGTATAAAATTACGGATACGAATCATACATTCTTCGGTAGTGTATATTTCTTTTTTAAAAGACCAGATGGTTTCACGAAGGGATACTATAATGTTTCGTGAAGCCAGCCGAATATCTTCCATCAACCGGTTTTTATCTTTGATGTTTTCCTGTTGTGCCAGGGTTTCGGTTTTGTGTAACACCGCATTGGCAAAAGCTCCGATGTTGTCATGCAAGTCACGTGAGATGCGCTCCCGTTCCAATTGAATCCGGCGTTCATTTTCCAACTGTTGTAGTTTTCCCAGATATTTTTGCCGATTGTAGCGGTTAATAGAAAATATCAACAAGCCCAGCAACAATCCTGAAACAGTAAGGATGAACCACCAGGTTTTCCAAATAGGCGGGTGGATGATGATGAGCAACTCAGTTAATTGAGAGGCATCCTTATCAAAATATCTTGATGCAAATAGTTTTAAAGTGTATTTACCCGGCGCCAGATAATAGCGTATGGTTTGAATACCGTCATTTTGTATCCATTGATCATCTACCCCTTCCATTTTATATTGATAAACATACTGATCAGGATTATTTGGCCCCATTGCCAGAAAATCGAACGATACACTGTTTTGGTGATGATTTAATTCCAGGCGTGGAACATTCCAGATAGCTGTATCCGGTTGATATGGCTGGTTATTGATTCTAATACCGGTAATGAGTAAACGCAATTTCTCACGCATTTCGCCAATACGTTCAGGATAAAAGCTGCTGATTCCATTCACGCCACCAAAATAAAATTCTCCATCTGTTGCTATGGCAGCCACGTTGGTGTTGAATTCATTTTCCTGTAATCCGTTTTCCTTCTTTAACTGCAGAATACTTTTATTTTTATCTATCCTGAATATGCCTTTGTTGGAGCTGCACCAGAGTAATCCCTCACTATCAATCAACATTGCATAAATACATTCATCGGGTAACCCATCATTTTTATCCAGATGCCAGATAACTTTACCTGTAGTATCTGTTTTAAAAATGCCTTTGTTGCTGCCAATATAGAGGTTTGATTGTTGATCTTGTACAAAACAACGAACATACCCGGTGTTGGGAAAGTACACTTTTCGTTTTACCTGAAAGCGACTGGTGTCTGTAAAGATTAAAGAATCGTTTGCATGGTATATAAACTGATCATTCACACAAATGCCACTCATGGTATAAAAATCAGTTAGAAAATATTCTGTGATATGGAGCGGGTTTGTTTCAATTTTAAAAATGTTTCCCTGCGATTGAATCAATGCGCGGTGTTTATCCTGATATAAAAAATTACCAAAGTACCCACTTCCTTGCTTCACTAATTTTTCAGAAAGGTGGATAGGGATTCGTTGGAGTGTATTTAAATCATTGCTAAGCCGGTATGCTTCTTTTTTATCAGTTGAAAACAATAAGTAATCACCCTGAGACATTTCGATGATGGAATTAATGAATCTACCTTCTTCGGAATCGGCAATGCGTGGAATATGTTTTACGAGGCGTTGTAAGGTATCAAACACCAATAAGCCGTTACCCGAAGTACCGGCTAGAATGCGGTTTCGTTGTTTGTCTGGATACACACAGAGGATATGATTACCCGATGCTGACGGTTGTCCGTAATACTTAATCGGGTAATTGTTGGTGATGATTTTCAAAAGACCTTCCATCATACTCACCAGCATAATATTTCCGAAACGATCCTCCCGAATAAAGCGTAATCCCCGATTGCCTATGATGGGTTGATTTTGAAAATTTACCCATTCGTACTCCGGTTGAAATGCTTCTGCATTCAATTCAAACAGCCGGTTTGAAACGGTATATAGAAAAGCATGAGGATTTTTACGATGAAGCATGCTCACATTGGGCAATTGAGAGGGAATGTTCTTGAGATAAGTAGACCGGACAGACTGGTCTCTGAAATCCAGTATTTCAAACGATGCCGGTTTGAATGTATAGGCAAATAGCACTTCATTGGCTGAAACCATCTCCAACATAAACCATGAAACAGTTTCCGGCAGCGATACTTTTTCAACCGTGAGCTTTTTTAGATTCAATCGGAACAGATCATTCTTAAAAAGAACCACGGTATGATGATCAAAAATGTTTTTGGCAGCAATTGGAACACTCATTCTTCCGGTGTATTCAGGTAATACTCCACGCCGTTCGGTTATCAGTTTACCTGTAACAACATGAATTCCGCTTAATGTACCATCTTCCTGATATAAATACAATATACTGTCGGCTTCACCAATAATTCTCGGTGGAATTTTTTGAAGATTCGAAAAGGTATATAACGTAGTGATTTTATCTTGCTGTATTGCATAACGACTGATGCCTTTGGAATGGGTCATCAACATATCTCCATTATGACATGGAAAGAAAAGGACGAATTTATCATCCGGTAGATGTTCCTGCATGGGAACACTATAAAATTTTCTACCATCAAATTTTTGAACACCGTTGGGAAAACTAATCCAGCAATAATTGTTTCCATCAAATGCCAAATCGTAAATGGTGGATTGTAATAATCCTTCATTCACATTGTAGCGAAATGCATTGAAACGTTTTAGTGGCTGGGCATGCGTATCGGATAACGAAAGCATAGCCAGCAGCATTAAAACAAAAATGATATGGTGATGTAAAAATTTCAAAGTGCGGTAAACAACAATCAATCGCCCTTCAAATTAATGAATAAGTGCGGAAGCATACACTAATCCAAAAGGATTATTTATCCAACGAATAAATTGATGTCTATTTGGGGTCAATTCCGGGTTTCTACAGAATGATGCCGGCTTACCTCTACCAGCTTTTATAGCGCTCCACAAGATGCGCATCTTTCCTGCAACTACGGTTGAATCCATTCCTTTATTCAAAAAACAGTTTAAACATTACTACATGAAAAAGAATGTACTCACCCTATTGTGTTGCCTGATGGCATGCACCTTGTACGCCCAAACGTGGACGGGTAGCCTAAGCACTGACTGGAACACCCCCGGCAATTGGAGCGGGAATGCGGTGCCTGGAAATACAGGAAATGTAATTATACCGGGTGCCCTCGATAATTATCCTGTATTGGCATCAGATGTTACCATTAACAGGATAGACATGCAATCCGGCTCTTCACTCGATTTCAATGGTTTTCAGTTGAGTGTTGTAACGAGTGTTGTCGGATATTCTTACTTTACCGGAGCTACACTGAAAAGCAGCACGCAATTAATTACCCTCAATATAAACAATGGCACCAGCGGTTATTACACTTCTATGAGTGGTTCAACTATTGAAGATGATATTGTAATCAACCTCACCGGAAGCAATGCGTTTTATGAAGGTGAAACGATCGGAAATCTGTTTCAGGGTAATGCCACTTTTAATGTAGGTGGAACCGGTGCATTATGGACAAGTTACTCTGCTGCTTCAACCTATCAGGGGAATGTATCGGTTCATCGTACGGTAGGTGGATTGTTGGATTTGTTCAACACCGGAGGTACTGCTTCAGGAAATTTAACGGTTACCAACCCTATCGGAAATGGCGCCATACGGATAGGAAATGCCTCAAACCCAACATTGATTCAAGGTACTATTAATATTGATGCCGACTACAACGCTTTACCGAATGTATTTGAAATGATACGTGTCATCAATAATACATCCGGCGGCATTATCGACGTGAAGAACTCCTATGGCTTTAACTTGAGAAATGATACACTTCTATTGAGTGATTTAAGTATTCGGGGATTTAGAGGTACCAATTTTTCTTATTTGTATAATAATCAAATTGGGGCATCATCCATAAATATTGCAGACTCATCCACATCTGGTAATGGATATCATACGTACTTACGAAATAATATTTTAACAGGTTCCGTAACCTTTGAAAGAAACGGTGATATTCATTTGATAGAGGCAGATGCTGTTGGTGCAGGAAATATATTTAACGGGCCATTGAATGTAACCGTCAATGGTACGGGAGATGTGTATTTGTCTAGATTTGGTGCATCTACCTACAACGGAAATGTAACTGTGCAGTGTGCCGGTAGCGGAGCGATGGATTTATTCAATACAGGTGCAACCATCAATGGAAATTTTGTTTATAATAATACCTCAACAGGAAACAATTTATTTGGCGTACCCTCAGCTAAAACCCTCATTACAGGCAGTGTTAATATATACATTGATAATGCAAATGCCGGATTGTTTGAAATGGAAAGAGTCACCAATCAAACAGGAGGGGGAAATATTTTTTCAAATGGTACCAGAGGATTTAATCTGTCGAACGATACACTGGTTTTGAATCAAATTTCAATTCAAAATGTTCAAGGCACTAGTTTCGGAACCGTATACAATAACTTGTTAACAGGAAATTTGAGTTGTTCAGATTTTTCTTCAGGAGGCAATGGATATCACTTTTATATGCGCAATTCCAATGTGAATGGGAATGTCAGCTTCACAATGAATAGTAACAGGAATTTATATTTTGGTGATAATGCCAATCAGCCATTTACTATCAGTGGTGATGTATTAGTTACTTTGAATGGTGCCGGTTCTGTTGATTTCAGTTTGT
>JAHBTM010000075.1 GCA_019638635.1 Ferruginibacter sp.
TGAACAATCCTATTGAAAAGAGAAAACTATTTTTATGTCCGGGTAACACTGCAATACCCAAAGCCACACTTGCTGATATCAACATGGCGAAGTAAAATAACCTACCGCTGCGTTTATGATGAATGCTACCTTTTTTAAACAGTATCGCCCCTAAACCACTCAGCAATGCAATGCCACCGGTAGCGGCATGAAAGAGTATGATTAATTGTATCAGCTGCATAGAAATAAATGACAGTTAAATGTACAAAAGCAGTTGAAGAGTTGCAAATGGCAAAACCAAAGTTTTGTGAGATTAGGCCTGGTGGTGTTCAGTAAGTATTAAAGTATATTTGTACCATGACAATCCTTTCAGGCTGGGATGATACTATTGTGGCATTGGCAACACCGCATGGAACAGGCGCTATTGGTGTAGTACGTTTGAGTGGTCCATCTGCATTACAGATTACACATAAAATGTTTAAGGGAAAGAATCCGGAACAGCAACCGGGCAATACAGTGCATTACGGTCATATGTACCAACAACAGGAATGGATAGACGAAGTATTGATTACAATTTTCAGAAAACCTGCCAGTTATACCGGTGAAGATGTGGTGGAAATCAGTGGGCATGGATCGCCGTATATTATTGGAAGAATCATTGAAGCGTGTATAGAGGCGGGCGCGAGGCTGGCGAAGCCCGGAGAGTTTACACAGCGTGCTTTTTTAAATGGGAAAATGGATTTGGCACAGGCAGAGGCAGTGGCAGATTTAATTGCTGCCAATAGTAAAGCGGCACAACAAACTGCGCTGCAACAATTGCGCGGAGGCTATGCAAAAGATTTGCAATGGTTGAGGGATGAATTAATACAGTTTGCGGCATTGATTGAGCTTGAATTGGATTTTAGTGAGGAGGATGTGGAATTTGCCGACCGCAAGCAGTTGTGGAATCTGGTGAGTAAACTGCTTCAGAAAGTGCGTTCACTCATCAGTTCCTTTGCATTAGGAAATGCAATTAAAGAAGGCGTGCGCGTGGCCATCATTGGAAAACCGAATGCTGGAAAATCTACTTTATTGAATGCGTTACTGAATGAGGAACGGGCCATTGTGAGTGATATTGCCGGTACCACGCGGGATACCATAGAAGAAACCCTAAATATTGAAGGGGTCTTGTTCAGGTTGATTGATACGGCCGGAATACGGGAGCACAGTACAGACATCATCGAAAAGAAAGGCATCGAACGAAGCAAAGACAATGCCGAACAGGCGGATATCATTCTCTACCTGATAGATTTGCTGAATGAAGAGGATGACACGAACGCGTTCACCGATTGGTTGGAAGCCTTTAAAGAAAAAACCATCCGCGTGTACAACAAGTATCATGCATGGCAACAAGTTTCGGGAGTTCAGGAAGTACATGATCGCTTATACATTGATGCGAAAGACGGATATGGCATAGACACACTGAAACAACGCATCTTTGAAAAAGTAGTAGGAGAGAAGATACAGGCAGAGGCAAGCATTGTAACCAATGCACGCCATCTGGAATCTTTGAAGAGAATAGAAGAAAGTTTATCAGTCGTACAATTGGGCTTAGAAAAAAAGATTACCGGTGATTTACTCACCATTGACATACGCCGTGCCTTACACTATCTCGGTGAAATCACCGGACGTGTAGAAATAGACCGCGATATATTAGGAACCATATTTGGGAAGTTTTGTATTGGAAAGTAGGGGTGTGACAATCATTATTCGCTCTCTATTCTTCAACATCGTACACTTTTCTTTATAGACTGCATTGAACCATATTACCTACGCAATCACAATGATATAGTGAAAGAAAGACGCAAATGGCCTCACCTTACAAGAGCGAATTACTCCGAAGTTTAACTTCAACCTACGCCCTATGCTCCAAAGAGTCTTGGTTACCCTTCCGCTCGGGGAGGCAAGATTTTTATAAATGTATTATTCAGTTATCTTCAGGCACCGGATGAATGCCGTTCACTCCATGCTTTCGTGAGCCCTTCACGATGAGATGGATGTGCTATGCTAATGAGCGCTGTTGCGCGCTGCTTCATGTTCAGTCCGAATAAATTTACAGCACCATACTCCGTTACAACCCAATGGATATGACCGCGTGTGGTTACAACACCCGCACCCTGCCTCAGATATGGAACAATTTTCGATTCTCCCTTACCGGTAGTAGATGGTAAGGCAATGATGGGTTTACCCCCTTCAGACAATGCCGCACCACGAATAAAATCCATTTGTCCACCAATACCCGAGTACTGATACGGCCCAATGGAATCGGCACATACCTGTCCGGTTAAATCAATTTCTATGGCACTGTTGATAGCCGTTACTTTGGGATTGAGCGATAAGGTGCGCGGGTCGTTTACGTAGGCTACATCCATAAATTTAATCAACGGATGGTCATTTACAAAACGATATAATTTTTGCGTGCCCAGAATAAAAGACGTTACGCTGTGCCCCACAACTTTTTTCTTCAATTTATTATTGATGACACCGGATTCAATCAACGGAATCACTCCATCTGAAAACATCTCTGTATGCAGTCCGAGGTTTTTGTGATGATGCAGATTTTTTAAAACCGCATCCGGAATACTGCCAATACCTAACTGTAAAGTAGCACCGTCTTCTACCAGATGGGCTACACGCCGGCCAATTTCACGTGTTACATCATTTTCTTTTTCGCCATAGCTCACTTCCGGAAGTGGGTCTTCTACATAACAGGCGGCCGTAAAGCGACTGCAATGAATGAAACTATCGCCGTGCGTACGCGGTACATTCGGGTTTACCTGAGCCAGTATATAAGTGGCTTCATCTACAGCGGCACGTGCAATATCTACTGAGGTGCCCAATGAACAAAATCCGTTGGCATCCGGAGGCGATACCTGTACGATGGCCACATCCAACGGTAAAATTTTACGCCTGAACAAGGCAGGAATTTCGCTCAGGAACACCGGCACATAATCTCCACATGGCCCGTTTACAATTTTCCGAACCCCTTGAGATACAAACAGGGAATTGATAAAAAAATGATTGCCCATATCCTGTTCGCAAAACTGTATTCCTTGTAGTGTGATGCTCACCAACTCAACCTGTTGCAGCCGTTCCTTTTGCCCGAGGAGGGCATGTACGAGTTGTACCGGTGTGGCAGCACTTCCCTGTATAAATACGCGCTGGTTGGATTGCACATGAGATGCTACCGATTCCGGAGATTGATATTGTATGTCCATTCACTCAAACTTTATACGGCAAGCTAATTAAACTTGAAGAATGAATACATAATTCCTGTAAAAATCATCGGGTGTGTTCCTGAAAATTTGTACATTCATAGACATTGTTTTTATTCTGTCATTCAATTAATAGCCCTATATGTTACAAGAAATATTTGATTTGGTTCGCAATTCGGCGGAACCTCATATAAATCAACAAAACCGGGAAGCATATTTTCAGCCAAATGAAGTAGTAGCAGAAGCCACCAATACGGTAGCCTCGGGTTTGCGAAACATTGTGGCCGGAGGTGGTGCAAACGGGCTACTGGAACTGTTTGGAACGAGGGATAAAAGCCATCTGCTTCAAAATTCGGTGGTGTCGATGATGATCGGGCACCTAACCGGTAAGTTAATCAACAAGCATCAACTGAATCATCAGCAGGCTTCCGGGCTGGCAGGCAGTTTAATACCGGATGTGTTGTCGTCGTTGGTGCAGAAGGTACATGATCCAAATGAAAGAGGATTTTCGCTCGATAATTTACTCTCCTCCATTACCGGAGGGGCCAGTAAGGAAGTAGTACAATCACAGTCGGGAGGAAGCATCAGTGATATCCTGGCGAGAATTTCCGGAAATAGCCAACCGGTGAACCATGGCGGAAGTGGAGGAGGTTTAATGGACATTCTGGGCAAACTGGCTGAGGGGGCACAGTTTCAGCAGCAGCGCAATGGTGGGGGTGGGTTGATGGATCTGATTCGCGGATTTATTAAATGATACAATCTGTAAAAAAGAATGGGTAGCATATCATTGCTACCCATTTTAATGTTTTGTTACAGTAACTATCAGTAACCCATAGATGAATATTCGGATACACGTATTTTTTTGCCCTCCTTGTGTATGGCAGTGGCTTCCATGGTCATTATTTTTTTAGAGCCTTTTTCCTGTGATTCCATTTTCATCATTACACCTCCCGGCATACCATGCATGGAAGCAGGCGCGTCTTTCTTTTTGGAAGCGAAGGCCATAGCCGCCATGAAGTTGTTATAACCTGCTTTTAACTCGGTGGTGTACCATAGTTTTGATACACCTTCATCGGTTGTAACCTGATAAATATCGCAAGAATAGCCCAGGATGTTTTCCTTCCCGAGTGGCTCAATGACCGGCATTTTTTCGTTGGAAATGTTTTTGTCATCCTCTGATTCCAATAGCGTTTGGGAATAATCAGTAGAGATGATCATATACATTTTATTTTGTGTCATGAAATTGACCATAGCATTTCGATCGATATCCATCACCATCACCATAGCTTGATCGGCCTCCATGCCCAGGTAACGGTCATCGGCATACCACATAATCATTTCCTGAGCTTTTTTACTTTTAGAGGCATCTTCGCGTGTTTGATAAGTAATCCCTAAGTTGAAAGTGTATTGTTCAGGCAGTTTTACATTCGCTTTATTGGTTGAGGGTAAACTTCGGGATGTGGTGCGGTTAGTAGCAGGTGCCGTTTGTTCAGACGTTGCTTCATCCGATGCCGGAGGAGTTGATGTTTTATTCTGATTCGGTGCTTCTTCCACTTTATCTAATCCATTATCTATGGCTTTGTCAATTTTACGTTCGGCACGCTGACTGGCTTTGTTTTCAATTTTCTTTCCGATTTTCTTTTCGGCGTTTTTCCAAATTTGTGCGGTGGCAGCATGGCCGGCGCATAGAAAAATGACTGAAGCAAGAGCGACTAATTTTTTCATGATGATAATTTTTTAATAGCGTGACTTCGGCAAATGTAACCATTTAAAATGGATTGAATATGACAAAAACCATATGTGTTCACTACTCTGTACATAGGTGGCAGAGTGAAATGGTACATTTGTAAAAACGGATATGATGGAAAACATTCTTTGGATATTGTCGGTTGTGTTGATATTGATGATGATATATCTGATGGTTCGCCTCAGGCAGTTGCCTTCGCAATCAGATATGATGCACATGCAAAATGATTTGAACCGCTTTCAGCATGAAGTGCGGGATGCATTTCGTATCCACCGCGAAGAAAACATGACTGTGGCACGCATGAACCGGGAAGAATGGTTTGTAATGTTGAAACAATATGGAGAGCAGGTTCAATCCGGACTTGCCGGAATGCAGGAAACTTTTATGCAGAAATCGGATATCCTGGTAGAACGTATGGAAGCGGTGCACCGGATGAACCGGGAAGAGCAGTCTGCCGGATTGCAGCGTTTTTCTCAGGAGCAACAGGAACTTTTCCGGCAAATGCAACTGGCACAACAGGAAAGAGCGCAACAAATGATTCAAGGTTTGAAAGATTTCAGTGAAACCTTCGACCGCAATGTGAGAAATTTCAATGATATGCAGCGGGAACAGTTTAGCAGGATGGAACAAAAGCAGCAGGAATTGGTAAAACATACTGAGGGAAAACTGGAAAGCATACGGGTTACCGTAGAAGAAAAGCTGGATAAAACCCTGAGTGAGCGGTTGGGACAAAGTTTTGAAACGGTAGGAAAGCAGTTGATAGAAGTGCAGAAGGGTTTGGGTGAAATGCAAACCATTGCGGCCGATGTGGGCGGACTTAAAAAAGTGTTGAGTAATGTGAAATTACGGGGAGGCGTAGGCGAAGTTCAACTGGCCATGTTACTGGAACAAACACTGGCACCCAACCAGTATGACACCAACGTGTGTACGAAGAAGGGCAGTGCTGATCCGGTAGAGTTTGCCGTGAAGCTACCGGGAACCGGGCACGAAGGCGGGCACTTTGTGTATATGCCTATTGATGCCAAGTTTCCGAAAGATGCGTATGAGCATTTATTGACGGCCTATGAAAATGCATCTCCAGACGCCATTGACAATGCTACTAAAAACCTGGAGGCTACCATCAAGCGTATGGCCAGGGATATGCGCGATAAGTATATTGATCCGCCACACACCACTGATTTTGCTATCCTCTTTCTACCCTTTGAGAGCATTTATGCGGAAGTGATTCGCAGAACGGCACTGGTAGATCAGTTGAGGGATGAATGTAAGATAACGGTGGCGGGGCCTACCACACTGATGGCCATACTCAACAGTTTTCAGATGGGATTCCGGACACTGGCCTTGCAGAAACGCAGCAGCGAAGTATGGGAAGTGTTATCGAAAGTAAAAGGTGAGTTTGAAAAGTTTGGTGGATTGCTGGAGAAAGCGCAGAAAAACATTCAAACCGGGTTAGGACAATTGGATGATGTAGTGGGCACGCGCACCCGCGCCATTCAGCGGCAACTGCGTGATGTGGAGAATTTGCCTGCGGTGGAGTACCGGTTGGAGGAGGGAGACGGTTCGTAAAACACGAAGGCGGATTGAAAGAGTTTTGTTATATAAAATGTTTGTTGGGTTAATTATACGTAAAAATGCCTCTGGATTTCAGAGGCATTCTTTTTTAACGGATTCACTGTTTATGCAACAGAGAATCGGTTTACCCACTGTTCATACGCCACCATAAAGTTTTTCAGGAAAGTTTCTGTTTCTGTGGAAGTAAGGTTATTGTTTTCGTCGAACAGCGTGTGTGCGTTACCGATATATGCTTCGGGTTGCTGCATCATGGGAATATTCAAACATGCTGCTGCCTGACGGATAGCGTGATTGGCTCCGAATCCGCCTAGCGCACTCATACTCACACTCATGACAGCACCCGGTTTTTCATTCCATACGTTTTTGCCCCAGGGCCGTGATGCCACATCAATAGCGTTTTTGATGGCCGGAGAAGTGGTGCGGTTATATTCCGGTGTAACAAAGAGTACGCCATCTGCATCCTGAATGGTGTTTCGAAATGCTACCCACGATTCCGGGGTGTTGGCTTCAAGGTCTTCGTTGTACATGGGCAGGTTGCCTATGTTCACTTGTTCCAGTTCCAATGTGTCGGGTGCGAGGCGCATCAGTTGCTTCGCTACTTTGAGGTTGAGGGAAGCTTTACGCAGGCTTCCTACTAAAACGGCTATTTTTTTCTTTTTCATGTATACCAATGGTTTAAAAAAATGATGGTGATTGCCCGGTTGCTGAGCCAGCCCCGATAGGAGCGGATACCCCGCTGAAGCCTGTGTGCAGGACTTGTGGCGGAGTATAAGCGGATAGCGGGACACCCCCTGTTTGGATGGGTTCCTGCGGATGCTGCTGCCATACAATTCGTTACAAAAGTACACATAAATTATTAATAGATGTTTAAACATTAATGTTGTAACAATAATTAGCAAATCTTTAAGAAACGGGCCCGGTTAAAAGAAGGTGTGCGGAAGTGATTTTCGTTTATACGTTAGCGGTAGTGACAGTATTCGGGCTTTAAACATCAAGTTCACCCTTTTTTACTACTGAAGATGAAAAGTCAAGAGACTAATTTGGTGCAATAATTCTAAACCATGAAAAATTACATCCTTACCGCTGTGTGCATGGGTATAACCTGTTGGTCAGCGGCACAGAAATCAGAAGATTTTTTAGACTATCAAAAATCGGGCACATTCAGTAAGCCTACGATTATGAAGAACATGAAGACGATTGCGATTGCGCAAAATACGGTGTTTTTCAAAACTATTTCCACGGCAGATTTTGTGAAGAATGAACGCAATGCCATTGGCGGCAGGAAATCGGGTGGTGCCACGGTGAAGGCGAAGTTGTCGGCCTTTCTGGAATTTTCTGATGAAGATCCTACCGTAGAAGATTATCAGAAGCTCACAGATGATTTTCATCGTTATTTAAATCAGAAACTAACGGATGCGGGCGTATCCGTGGTAGATTGGGCGAAGATTACTGATCATAGTTTTTATAAAGAGAAAGACAAGGATGAGGAAGAGACACCGGAGTTGACATCAAAAAAAGAGAATGCGTATTACAAAATCAATGCATTGAAAGGAAATACATTACTCAGGTATCGGCCGTTTGGGAACGGGATGAATGTTGGGTTTGCGTTTATGCGTGCCAAGCGTGCGGCAGATTTTTCAGGTGATTTAAAGGCACCGGTATTGTATCTGCATACGGTGGTTGATTTTTGCGACATCCTGGTAACAGCGGATGTGAAATCGGTGAGTAAGTACAGTTTAGACCACACTACCATTGATGCCTTTAATAAAAAATACAAAGCGAATGGTACGGTTATAGCCAATACAAAAATTGCGGGATGGCATACCTGGGATGGTCAACCGATGGGCGGCAGGGTATATTTGACGGAGAAGAACAAAACCGATGTGTTCATGTTTAAAGCGGATATCCCGTCGGGTTTACCGTATGCCACTGAGTTGATAAAAGATGCATCGAAGATGAACCAACGCAGGCCGGTATTCGGATTAACCATAGGAAAAAAGATGGATTTAATTCCCGTGGCCATTGTAACTACAAAAGCGAATTATCTGGCAGCGGCCAAAAAAGCATTGGAGCAATTTGCTGATCAGTGGGTTGCCCGGATACAATCAGGTAGTTAGTAGATTTTCAAAGTAAATAGAGCCTGATAAGCCCCGCAAGGGGCTTTTTTAATTTGCGATAACTTCGTTTATGCTTTTCCGTTAAATGTTTGGTGAAAATCGGAACCGCTGGGTGATTGAAATATTTCGAGCTTAAAATATTGTGCAGCGGATAGGAGGTGGTCAAAAATATCAGACTGAATATTTTCATATGCTCCCCATTGGATGGTGTTGGTGAAACAATAGATTTCAAGCGGGAGGCCGTGTTCGGTTGGTGTGAGTTGTCGCACCATCAAGGACATGTCTTTTCGGATATCAGGATGGTTTTTCAGGTACAGTTCAATATAATTTCTGAAAACCCCGATATTGGTGAGCCTGCGGCCATTGATGAGCACGGAGGTGTCAATGTTGTTGGATTGGTTGTATGCATCAATATCGGATTGCCGAGTTTCAATGAAGGGTTTGATGAGGTGGATTTTTTTTAGTTCGGCCCTCCATTCAGGATTAATGAAGCGGATGGATGACAAGTTGATGTGTAGCGATCGTTTGATTCTTCTGCCACCGCTTTCCTGCATGCCGCGCCAGTTTTTGAAACTATCGGTTATAAAATAATGTGTAGGGATGGTGGAGATGGTTTTGTCCCAGTTGCGCACTTTCACTGTATTGAGGTTGATGGCTACCACGTCGCCATCTGCATGGTATTTGGGCATTTCCACCCAATCGCCTACACGGATCATGTCGTTTGCGGAGATCTGCACACTGGCTACCAAACCGAGGATGGTGTCTTTAAATACAAGCAGTAAGATGGCCGTCATGGCTCCAAAAGCACCGAGGAAATACAAAGGTGATTTTCCGAGCAGGTTGGATAGTATCATAATACCTGCTGCGATATACAATATGATGCGGGCCAACTGAAAGTAACTGGCTATGGGTTTATCGATAAATGCTTTTGATTGTGTGAGATGGTCTTCCAGGCTTTTGATGAAGGCGATTACGGCATTCAGGATAACTATAACCAGATAAAGGTCAATCACTTTACTCAGCAATGCCAGGGTACGGGGCGAGTCGCTGAAAATAACCGGCAGGGCCTGTATAAAAATGATAACAGGGGCCAGGTGGGCGAGGTAATTGAAAACTTTATGCTTCAATAAGGCATCGTCCCACTGACTTTGCGAACGAGTGATGAAGCGGTGTACCACTTTAATAATGAATGCGCGCAGGATATAGAAAACGCCCCAGGCCAGCAACAGGGTGGCCATTAAAAGGAGCGCGTTGGAGGTGAAAGTAATCCAGTTGGCGTCTAATCCGTTTCTGAGCAATTTATCTTTAAGCCAGTCTTTTAATTCGTTCATAACAGGAAGGGTTAAACGAACATTACAATGAAGTTGTAAAATTAGTTAATGATCTGTTAAGAGAATTTAAAAGGTCAGTTTTAAGCGGCCAACGATCTGCAATACAAAGTGCGCAGGTTAAATAAATGCATGCAGTTATGTTTAGTTGTGAAATGTGTCCGATTCAATGGGGTTGCGATGCGTGGCAGTTTGTTTAGGCCCATTATTATGAAAACCGTGGGGGTACGTGGGTAGGGATATTAACAAAAGATTACCCGAGCGAACTAAACATTTGCCTTTTAAAATGCATCTATGATTCTAAAACATCGGCCATGAAAAAGCAAACAGTACATCAGGAAATTTTGCTCAGGCCTTCCAGCGATTATTTCAAAAAGGAGTGGTGCGAGATAAATCCTGAAAAGAATAAAAATAAAAAGTTATCTGACCGGGAGCGGGTACTTGAACTTATTTGGAATGGTGTGTTACCGGAGTTGCTTCCTGAAA
>JAHBTM010000076.1 GCA_019638635.1 Ferruginibacter sp.
CATATGACGGATGCTGCACAAAAGCAATTCACTTTAGGAGAAATCAATTATATGGAGTGGGTGTTGCTGATGAATCATGCTACTTCAATTAAAAATCAATACGCAGATGCGGTGTACCGCTTCAACCAGTCTGCCATCCAATTGCAATACTTAATGCATAAATAAATTCTTATGTTCAGATATATTTCCGTTTTCATTACTGCACTTATTTCAGTTTCATGTAGTGCACCCCAGCAGGATGCCCCGGTAGCTGTATCAGCACCCGAGCATGTGGTTATATTATCCGATGCACAACTCAAAAACACCAACATACAAGTTGCCAAACTGGACAACCAAATGGTGTCGTCAGTACTTCGCGTAAACGGCATCCTCGAAGTGCCACCACCCCATCATGTAAAGGTGAATGCACCTATGGGCGGTTACCTTAAATCTACTCAATTGATGGAAGGCGTATTTGTGAAGCAGGGGGAAACACTGGCTACCATGCAAGATGTACAATACATCCAAATGCAGCAGGATTATCTCATGGCAAAATCTCAATTTATTTCTGTTGAGAAAGATTATGTCCGTCAAAAGGAGCTGAATCAAAGTAAGGCGGGTAGCGATAAGGTGTTCGAAAAAATTCAAACAGAATACCATTCATTGCGGATACTGATAAAATCACTAGAGCAAAAACTACGATTGATCCACATTAATCCTGCACAATTGAATGAACAGAATATATCAGGTACGATACGAATTCCATCTCCCATTTCAGGTTATGTATCGAAAGTTCATGTTCAGGTAGGTCAATACCTCACAGCTTCAGATGTGATCTTTGATATCATCGACCCTAATCAAATGCACCTCTCTATGACTGTTTTTGAAAAGGATGTACATAAACTGTATGCCGGACAAAAACTCGAAGCATTCACCAATGCCAATCCAAGTACCAGGTATCCGGGCGAAATCTTCCTGATGGGTAAGGATATATCACCGGAAGGTAGCATAAAGGTGATGGCGCGTTTACAACATGGAGATCATCGGTTACTGCCGGGCATGTACATCAATGCAGATATACATTCCAAAGCAGAGAGTGCCCTGGTGATTCCGGAAGATGGATTGGTTACATTCGGAAATAAACATTACGTTTTCGAACAGCTGGAAAAAGGTAGATTCAAAATGATTGAAGTATTACCGGGTGAACGTTCAGTGGGGGCACAACAGATTACATTTCAGGATAGTACCATGCATGCCAATAAACCTTTTGTAGTGAGTGGTGCTTATACTTTATTAATGCAATTAAAGAATACGGAAGAAGAGTAAATACTGATGGGCTGAACATCAGGCATATTCGCGGAGCAAAAAAAATGCCGTTTAGCACGGCATTGGAAAAAGATTGTTTAAACCATTCTCTATTTTGCGTCTGCTCCGCGGAAGTTCATAATGTCTCTGTCAAAGAGGTATAAACCTCCTTTGTCATCACCTACCAGCTCAAGTTTGTCGTTCAGTGTACGGGCAACTCTTTCCTCTTCAATCTGTTCGTTCACATACCACTGAAGAAAATTATGTGTGGCATAGTCTTTTTCAGTGAGGGAAAGATGCACCAGGTCATTGATGCTGCTGCTTACTTTTAATTCGTGATTAAGAAATTCCTCAAACACATTTTTAATAGACTTAAAAGTGATGATGGGTTGCTCCAATGAAGGTACCACACCAAATCCTCCACGTTCATTGATAAATCGAAGCAGTTTAAGCATATGCACCCGCTCTTCATCCGATTGTTGATAGAAAAAATCGGTCACTCCTTCGAGCCCGGGTTGGATTTCTGCCCAGGAAGCCATGGCCAGGTAAGCCTGTGAAGATTCAGCCTCCATTTGAACCTGCTTGTTCAATGCGTCTTGTATCGGTTTAGATAACATGTTTTTGTGTTTTCATGCAATTTAATTGTTTTAATGGACATTCAGGAGGCTGCCATTTGAATATGTATCCTCATTTTTTACATAGATTCCTTTTGAACAAAAATATTCCTTGAATCAGGTGCTTCCCGCATGTTGTGATTAAGAATAGGGGGCATTTTGATCGAATAAGCAGCAAGCAACAAATGGCAACGGTAATTGTTACATTTGTAAGAATAAACAGACGATCCATGAGTAATGTCATTTTCGACTTTATTAATCTGCATAACGGTGAGGAGGATAAGGCTAAAGTATTAGAGAATGTAAAATCAAATATTTCTTTCCGGGGTTCAAATTTATGGATTCTCGCTTGTGCCATTGTGATTGCCTCTATTGGCCTGAATGTGAATTCAACGGCAGTAATCATCGGAGCAATGTTAATCTCTCCATTGATGGGCCCGATTGTGGGAGCTGGTTTTGCTTTGGGTACTTTTGATTTTATGCTATTGAAAAAGTCTGGCAAAAATTTACTGATTTCAACCTTTGTCAGCCTCTTTGTGGCAGCCTGTTACTTTTTTATCAGTCCGTTTAAAGACACACAGTCAGAACTGCTTTCAAGAACAACCCCCAATATTTATGATGTGCTGATTGCATTTTTTGGTGGATTGGTTGGGGTGATTGCCATTACTCGGGTGGAAAAAGGCAATCCCATTCCCGGTGTGGCTATCGCTACGGCACTCATGCCTCCTTTATGTACGGCAGGGTATGGATTGGCTATTGGAAAGATTTCTTATTTCCTGGGTGCATTTTATCTCTATACAATTAATTGCTTTTTCATTTGCATCGCCACTTTCTTTATTGTAAAATATCTGAAATATCCTCCGGTATCGATGGAAAATAAAAAGTGGGAAAAGAAAATTCGGCGGGGGATTACGCTGTTGGTTTTTATAATGATTGTACCAAGTTTTTATATGGCCTATAATCTGTTTAATCAGAAAAAGTTTACGCCAAAGGTCAATCAATATATAACGGAAGAGTTTACCAATAAAGGACATACAGTGATATACCAAAAAGTGCGTTACAATCAAATCCCACGCTCCATAGAACTGGCATTGTTATCGAAACGATTTTCTGAAGAGGAGATAATCGACATGAATAAACGATTAAACCTATATGATATTAATAACACCCGGTTGATTATTAAACAAGATGCTACTGATATTAAGGGTGAAATTTTAAAAGAAATCAATGGCCAGAAGAAACAGGTGAGCGAGCAGGAAATGGAACTGGAATCACTCCGCCGGGAATTGGATCAATTTAAATTACTGGATACAGCCTTGAATCGTGAGGTTGGTATTTTGTTCCCTGAAGTTGCAGAATTGAGTGTGGGCAGGCATTTGGAACGAATAAAGCGTGATAGTATAGGGTTAGTTACTGTGGTTATTTATACATCCCGTTCTGTAGAAATCCCCGTACCTAAAGAGAAGTTAAGGGATTGGCTGAGGCTCAAATTCAAGGTGAAGGATGTACGGCTTATTCAATCGGATTAAATCGCTTTGAATCAGAAAACATAACTGTTAAGCAGTAAAATAGTATATATGAGTTATTGTACAGTCATCCCACAAATGGAGCCGGAAGCACGTAAGCAGCTTCATCAACACTATCATGATCATCACTACGGATTTCCCATTCATGACGATGATGAGTTGTTTGGACGATTGATTATGGAAATCAATCAGGCAGGATTAAGCTGGGAAACCATTTTAAAGAAAGAAGCCGGTTTTAGGAATGCCTACAATCATTTTCGGATTGCTGAAGTGGCCGCTTTTAACGAAAGTGATTTTAACAGACTGTTGCAGGATGGGGGTGTTATTCGTAACCGTTTAAAAATACAGGCCGCCATTTACAATGCTCAAAAAATCATGCAACTGCAAAATGAATATGGTTCATTCAAACTTTGGTTAAAACATCATGATACTTCTGACAAACTAACCTGGCTAAAGTTGTTTAAAAAAACATTCCGGTTTACAGGTGGTGAAATTGTCAGTGAGTTTCTGATGAGTATTGGTATATTGCCCGGAGCCCATGATGAGGATTGTCCGGTTTTTAAAAAAATATTGAAACAAAAACCGGCATGGAGTTTACGTTCAACAGGTAAATAAAGATTTCCTTATTTCGCCTGGGCGAATCTGAGTTTGATGACTCATTTTGAAAGTTGATTTTTATTTAGTTGATTTATATAATCAATACGGTCAGCAACATGAAAGCTAAAATATTGAACGGATTAATGGTTGTTGTTTCGTTACTGGGCTACATGGAATGGGGCGGGAACAATCATGCCTTTCTGTTTCAGGCTGAGGCAGAAATGTTTTCTAGGTTGTTTCATTCACCGGAATCAATCGTGCATCCTTTTATTATTCTGCCTTTGTTCGGACAAATTGCCTTGTTGTTCACTGTATTTCAGCATCGGCCAAAAAAGTGGTTAACCATTACGGGAATAAGCGGACTCGCCATTATCTTGTGGTTTGTGCTACTGGCAGGCATACTCAACGGAAACATTTTAATGGTGCTTTCCACTTTACCTTTTACAATACTTGCCTTCTATTCAATCGCTCATCTGAAGCAAACGCACCGGATGGCAGGTTGATATTCTACCTGGGCTATAAGTTTGTTGAAAGGGTAGTGTTCGTAAATAATTGATTTAATCTTAGATGTATGGAGACAAGCTTTATCAGCAACCTAATGATTCCTGAAGGGGAAGCAGTGCAAGGGAAGGATATTCGTGAAGGGATTTTCAAACTCATTCAAAAAGAGCAACCGGGATTTCAGGAAACCCATTTTATTACACTATATGAGTTGAACCGTTTCAGAAGATTGTATCTGGCCTCACTGATCCAAATGGAGAAAGGTGAACTGGCAGATATTGACCGCGATGTAATGGAAGCCATCAAGAACAATTCAATTCTTTCTGAAAACATTCAGGAGGAAATGGAGGATACGCTCACAACAGGTCAACGTATTGCTGATAAAGTAGCTTCATTTGGCGGCAGTTGGACTTTCATCATTACATTCTTTTCATTTCTGGCTTTGTGGATTGCAGTGAATATTTTTGTCCTTACTACAAAGCCTTTTGACCCTTTCCCATTTGTATTGCTCAACCTGATTTTATCTTGTATAGCCGCTATTCAGGCACCCATTATTATGATGAGCCAGAACCGGTTGGAACAAAAAGACAGGCAACGGGCCGAACACGATTATAAAATCAACCTCAAAGCAGAACTGGAAATTCAATTGCTGAGTGAAAAAATTGACCACCTGCTGGTCCATCAAAGTAAAAAATTACTGGAGATACAGGAAGTACAAACCGATTACCTCGACGACCTGATGCGGGAATTAAGAAACTTCAGAAAGTGATTTTGATAAGATATTCTGCCTATCTCCGTATCTATTCACACTTTTTACGCAGTAGGTGTAAACTGAATGAAGACGTCAATAGCAGAACAGCATATGCATCTTTCGTTTTTTGATGAATGGTTGCCGTTGTTTAAAGTAAATATTTACTTTTATCATTATATCACCTTAAAATTTGAATATGTCATCTAACAACAGAAATCCCTTTACCTGGGTTGAAATTTATGTAAACGATATGCAACGGGCCCGTGCCTTTTATGAGCAGGTGTTGCAAATAGAACTAGTAGATATGGAAACACCTGAATCCGTAGGCGAAATGCACATGGTCAGTTTTCCCTGGAAAGAGGGAGCCCCCAATATCAGCGGCGCCTTGGTGAAAATGGCGGATATGAAGCCCGGTTCGGGAGGTACACTGGTGTATTTTGGATGTGAAGATGCAGGGGTCGAAATCTCTCGGGTAGAGGCTGCCGGCGGGAAGGTTTTGCAACCTAAAATGGCCATTGGCCAGTATGGTTTTTGTGGTATTTGTATGGATACAGAAGGCAATACCATTGGATTTCATTCCATGAAATAACATATGTTGAATGCACAATATAAAAAGGGGCTGTATCTTTTGGATACGGCCCCTCATTTTATATGAATGAATTCAATTAAGCCAGATCGAATCGGTCGAGCTGCATCACTTTATACCATGCGGCAACAAAATCTTTCAGGAATTTATCTTTTCCGTCGGCACATGCATATACTTCAGCAATGGCCCTCAATTCCGAGTTGGATCCGAAAATTAAATCCACGCGAGTGGCTGTCCATTTAACTTCTCCGGTTTTTCTGTCTTTTCCTTCGAAGAGGTCATTGTGCGCAGAGGAAGATTTCCAGGTAGTATTCATATCCAGCAGGTTCATAAAGAAATCGTTGGTGAGCACTCCGGGTTGTTGGGTAAACACACCATGAGGCGATTGGTCGAAGTTGGCATTCAACACCCGAAGTCCGCCAATGAGTACAGTCATTTCCGGTGCCGTTAACGTGAGCAATTGTGCTTTATCCACCAGTAATTCTTCCGCAGAAACTGAATAGCGTGTTTTGGAGTAATTGCGGAAACCATCGGCCATTGGCTCGAGTACTTTAAAAGAGTCTACATCAGTTTGTTCCTGAGAGGCATCTGTTCTACCAGGAGTAAATGGAACCGTTATATGTTTACCGGCTGCTTTTGCTGCTTGTTCTATTCCAACGCATCCACCTAAAACAATTAAGTCAGCCAATGAAACCTTTTTACCTTCCGTTTGGTTGTGATTGAAATTCGATTGAATACTTTCGAGTGTATCCAACACCGTGCTCAGTTGAGCGGGGTTGTTTACTTCCCAGAATTTTTGTGGAGCCAAACGTATACGCGCACCGTTAGCACCGCCGCGCATATCAGAGCCGCGGAATGTGGATGCAGAAGCCCATGCAGTGGTCACCAATTGTGAAACGGATAATCCTGAGTCTGCAATAGCAGATTTCAGTGATTCTATGTCTTTGCTTTCGATCATTTTATAATTCGCGGCTGGCACTGGGTCTTGCCAAATCATTTGTTCAGTGGGAACATCCGGCCCCAGATAACGGCTAACAGGTCCCATGTCGCGGTGTGTCAGTTTGAACCAGGCTCTTTTGAATGCTTCTGCAAACTCATCGGGGTTTTCGTAATACCTTCTGGAGATTTTTTCATAAGCCGGATCCATACGCAGGGCGATGTCAGTAGTAAACATGATGGGCGCATGGCGTTTTTCAGGATCGTGGGCATCAGGAACAGAATCAGCGCCCATGCCATGTTTGGGAATCCATTGGTGCGCACCCGCGGGGCTCTTGGTGAGTTCCCATTCATACCCGAATAAATTCCAGAAATAATTGTTGGTCCATTTGGTAGGGGTAGAGGTCCATGCACCTTCCAATCCGCTGGTAATGGTATTCACTCCATGGCCTGTGCCCAGGGAGTTCGCCCAACCTAATCCCATTTCTTCAATACCGGCTCCGGCGGGTTCAGCACCCACGTATTTACTGGGATCACCTGCTCCGTGCGCTTTACCGAAAGTATGTCCTCCGGCAATCAGTGCTACAGTTTCTTCATCGTTCATAGCCATGCGTGCAAATGTTTCACGTATATCCCGTGCAGCAGCTATCGGGTCAGGGTTACCGTTAGGTCCTTCGGGGTTCACATAAATCAATCCCATTTGTACAGCAGCGAGAGGGTTTTCCAAATCGCGCTCGCCTGAGTAGCGGTTATCATCCAGCCATTTCTTTTCAGATCCCCAGTAAACATCTTCTTCGGGTTCCCAGATATCGGCCCGGCCACCACCAAAGCCGAACGGTTTCAAACCCATAGATTCCAGTGCGCAGTTACCGGCCAAGATCATTAAATCGGCCCATGAAATCTGGTTTCCGTATTTCTGTTTAATAGGCCAAAGCAACAGGCGGGCTTTATCGAGGTTTACGTTATCGGGCCAGCTATTCAGCGGCGCAAACCGTTGGTTTCCGGTTCCACCTCCACCACGCCCGTCAGCAATCCGGTAGGTACCGGCGCTGTGCCAGGCCATGCGGATAAACAACGGGCCGTAATGACCATAATCTGCCGGCCACCAATCCTGAGAATCAGTCATGAGTGCAAACAAGTCTTTCTTCACGGCATCCAGATCCAGATTTTTAAAAGCTTCCGCATAATTGAAATCCTTTCCTAACGGGTTAGATAATTCAGAGTGCTGGCGAAGGATGTTCAATTTAAGTTGATTCGGCCACCAGTCGCGGTTTCCGGTACCTGAACCCGCAGTGGGGTTTTGTTTCATTGCGCCTGAAAACGGGCATTTACTTTCCGTGTTCGCATTCACGTTGTAGGCATTGTTGCCATTGTCATTTAGCTGCTCCATTCGTTAAAAAATTGAAAGTGATGTATAATTTGAAAAGATATTTTGATATAAAAAATTTATTTGAATCTCTTCTCACCAAGCCCTTACAAAGCTACCAAAGGGATCTTGTACAAATCCTGATTTTAATCAATACACTGCAATGTTACCATCACTTTTTGAATAAATCTAATTGATTATCTTTATGATAATATAGAGTAAATCTATGACGCTCACTCAGTTGGAATATATTGTGGCATTGGATACGCACCGGCAATTTGTGGAAGCTGCTGAACAGTGCTTTGTAACACAGCCTACGCTGAGTATGCAGGTGCAGAAGCTGGAAGATGCCCTGGGTGTGAAAATATTTGACCGAACCCGGCATCCGATTGTGCCAACCCCAATCGGAGAAAAAATAATTGCACAGGCCAGGGTGATTTTGCGGGAAGCCAAACATGTGGAGCAGATTATTCTGGAACAAAAAAATATCATGTCGGGTGAAATACGCATCGGAATCATTCCCACTCTATCTCCATACCTGTTGCCACCATTGTTTAAAAATATGCAGGAGCGATATCCGGAAGTGCAGCTGAATGTACGGGAAACAATTACGGAAGAGTTGATACAGGAAATCAAAAACAACCGCCTCGATTGTGGAATTGTGGTAACCCCCTTGAACGATCCTTTGATCCGAGAGGAGGTGTTGTTTTATGAAGAGCTGTTTGCGTATGTATCTCCCCGAAATGAATTACATGATAAAAAATATGTACTACCGGCAGAAATAGATCCGAAGAAATTATGGTTACTGGAAGAAGGGCATTGTTTCCGATCGCAGGTGTTGAACTTGTGTGAGCTGCGAAAGCAATCTGATTTACAGGTGCGATATGAAACCGGGAACATCGAAACACTGCGCCGTATGGTTGATAAATCAGACGGCATCACCCTGCTCCCGGAACTGGCCGTATTGGAACTTTCCAAAATGCAAATGAAGTCTGTAAGAACGTTGAAGGAACCTACTCCCACGAGGGAAGTGAGTCTGGTGATGCACCGCGATTATTTTCAAACCCAACTGTTAAAATCTTTGAAAACGGAAATAATAAAAGTCATCCCACGGCATATGTTGAAAATGAACAAAAGAAAAGTGATTGATATAACAGGATGAAGGCAATCACTCATATACATACACAAATGAAATCAACATCATCAGAAAAAAAATATATCGCTTTTTTGCGGGGTATCAATGTGGGCGGACACCACAAAGTGCCGATGGCGCAATTAAAAGAAATTTTCTCCGGGCTAGGTTATGTAAACATCCGTACTATACTCAATTCAGGAAACATCATTTTTGAGTTGCCTGAAAATCAGAACAACGTAATAGTTCAAACACTTGAAAAGGCGTTATTCGATGTATTAGGCTTTTCTGTTCCCGTTATATGTATAGGCGCAAATGCGTTTAAGGGTATGATGAAACTTCAGCCTTTTAAAAATGAGCTGCTAACAAAAAATACGCGTTGGTATGTATCATTTCTTAAAAATACACCTACCGCTCATCCGGAGTTGCCATGGGTTTCCGGCGATGGTTCTTTCAGGGTTATTCATGCCACACATTCAGCAGTATTTAGTGTCTTGAATCTGGATGTTGTACAAACTCCCAAAGGCATGGAGATGTTGGAGAAGATGTATGGAAAAGAAATAACCACCAGAAACTGGAATACATTGGAGAAATTGGAAAACTTGATTTGAATAGATTGCGAATGAAGTTATCGGATTAAGACCACTGTTCCTTTTTTAAACACTTTTCCGCATGGGCCGTCGGCGTAAATCTGATAAACATACGTTCCTGCAAATTGCATTTTTCCTTTGAATCTTCCATCCCAGCATTTTGCAGGGTTGTGTGATTTAAAGATCAATTCACCCCAACGGTTGAAAATTGAGAAACTGAGATAGGTTAAATCGCCCCAATGTTTTACACCGAAACAATCATTTAATCCATCATTATTGGGGGTGAATGCAGAGGGGATTAGATAAAAGTTGTCGGAATTTGAATTTACATGAACTACAATACTGTCTTTTAGTGCACAACCTTCTCTGGATGTAGATTCAACATAATATACAGTAGTAACGGTTGGAGAGGCAACGGGGTTGTCAGATAAAGGGTCGCTTAAATTTAAAGTAGGAGTCCATTGATACGTAGTACCACCCGTGACTGTAAGTATGGATGAAGTTAATTTGCAGCCAATGTCATTTGATTTTGTAATCTGAAGTGGTTGTGTTTGTGTGATTTG
>JAHBTM010000077.1 GCA_019638635.1 Ferruginibacter sp.
TTGCCTATCTGTTTCCAAATTTCAGTAAGCGCCGGACAGTATTGGTGTATGCCGGTGACAAGGTGAAAGATGTGCCGGATCAGGTATTAATCAGTGAATTGGTGTTACGTCATTATCCGGATATGGAAATGCAATTGATACATATTGAAGAGAGAGATGATTTGGTTCGATGGCTGAACAATCAACAAGACGCGCTGATTGTGGCCGGTTCCTTTGGCCGCTCCGCCTTTTCACAATTGTTCAAAAAAAGTTTCCTGACTCAGCTGATCAGCGATCAACATTTACCCATGTTCATATCACATAAATAAAAAAATCATGAACAACATTTTATGGTTGGTTAACCCGGTATCATTTAAACGTGAAGATTTTTTCTTTCCGGCGTATTTGAGCCGGCTGAACAACAGTACACTTACTGCATTACTGATGGAAGCCCGCGTGATGGATGCATTACCGGTTTTTTCGAATGATGTTATGTTCCCAACCAGAGAATACTCAATCGCCGATACGTCCATAACTACTGAAAGCAATACACTTTTTGAATCGGGCACAGCCTTATTGCAACAATGTGCTGAGGAGAATGGGGTTGATCTGCTCATTCGCTCGGGAGCCGGAGAACCACTTGAGCAAATGGTGGTGGAGAGTACATTCGCCGATCTGGTGCTGGTGCACTCAAATCTTACTTTCAGCGCAACCGATGACCGGGTGCCATCCGATTTTATTCTTGAACTATTACCTAAAGCTAAATGTCCGGTGCTGGTTATGCCGGATGATATGCAGGAAATAAAAGAATTGTTTTTTACCTACAACGGGAAATATTCATCCATTTATTCTATCCGTCAATTTACGTATCTCTTCCCTCAGTTTAAAGATTTACCGGTTACCATCCTCACCGCCCCGGAAACAGAAGAGGATATTCCTTTTAAAGAGCACCTGAAAACATTACTTAAAAAGCACTATTCAAACATCACGTTTAAGATATTAAACGGTGATGCGGAGAACGCTCTGATGATTGAACTTATGCCTAGAAAAAATGCGATGGTTACTTTTGGTGCATTCGGAAGAAATAAAATTTCGAGGTTCTTTAAAAGAAGCGGTGCCGACAGTATTTTACATGTAATTAATATACCTTTATTCATCACACATCCTTAATATTATGATCAAAGTTTTAGCAGTATTCGACGGACTCAGATTCTCAGAAGCTACCTTACAACACAGTGTACAGATTGCAAAATCACAACCGGCTCATTTGGTAGGATTGTTCCTGGAAGATTTTACCTATCAGAGTTTTAGCAGATACAAAGCCATCACCCGTGAAAATTTAACCACGAAACAAATTGCGGTGCTGGAAAAGAAGGATGAAGCTACACGAAAAGCATCACGCGAAAGGTTTATGGCCGTGTGCAAAAAGGCGGGTATTGAGCATAGCATCCACAAAGAAAATGATGTAGCTTTTCCAACTTTAATGCAGGAAGCGATTTATGCAGATCTGGTTGTGATTGATGCCAACGAAACATTCAGCCTGAGTAAAGAAAAAGCACCCACCGAATTCATCCGTGATTTTTTATCCGGCAGTGAAAGTCCGGTATTGCTGGTGAACAAGAAATACACACCCGTTACCAATGCGGTGATGTTGTTCGACGGAGAGCCTTCATCAGTATTTGCGATTAAACAATACAGTTACCTCATCGGTGCGCATCAGGATTTAAATGTGGAAGTACTTACCGTAAAGAAAGAAAAATCTACTTCACATGTGCCGGATAATCGTTTGATGAAGGAATTCATGAAGCGACATTTTCCCAAGGCGGTGTATACCGTGGTGAAAGGAGATTATGCAGAACCTAAAATTATTGAACACCTGAAGCAGTTGCCCGGTAAACCATTGATTGTACTGGGAGCCTATCGCAGGGGGATGGTCTCAAGATGGTTTAAACAAAGCATGGCAGATACCTTGTTGGAGCACCTGGCATTTCCCCTGTTTATTGCACACAATAAAGCATAAACGAATAGTGATTCAACGCTGGAATTAAAGAATGCATGGATTCTCTTACACACATTGCAGTTGGGGCATGTATTGGTGAAGCTATGGCCGGCAAAGTGCTTGGCAGAAAGGCTCTGTTGTGGGGAATGCTGTTACATAGTTTACCGGATATTGATTTTTTAGCCGGGTTGTGGTTATCCGAAACGAATAACTTACTGGCACACCGTGGCATTACACACTCATTGCTTTTTTTGATACTAGTAACACCAATCATTGCAGCATTTGCCTCCTGGCTTCATGCTGCCCATGCGCTGGGTTTTAAAAGATGGCTCGCCTTTTTTTATATAGCGGTTGGAGCACACATTTTTATTGATACGTTTAACAATTACGGCGTGGGATTGCTGGAGCCTTTCAGCAACCTGCGCTTTTCTTTTAATACGATGTATGTTGCCGACCCATTTTTTACCTTAGGCCCATTGGTAGCCATGTTTGCCTTGATTTTGTTACGGAAACGTAATCCATCCAGAAGAAAATGGTGGGCTTGGGGAATCGGTTTGGCTATGGCATATACTGTGTACGCAGTAGCCCACAAATTGCAGATTAACCGTGATGTAAAAAAGTCACTTGCTGAACAACGCATACCGTACAATGATTATTTTTCAACTCCTGCACCTTTTCAATCATGGCTGTGGTTTGTAGTGGTAAAGGAAGATACGACGTTTAAAGTAGGTTATCGTTCTGTATTCGACAAACAAAAACTGCTTTCGTGGAGAACCCTTTCACGTAACGATGCTTTACTGGATTCATTTCCGGATCAGGATGCGGTGCAGCAACTCAAATCATTTTCACAGGGATATTATTCCGGTGAGTTGTACGGGGATACAGTAGTGTTGAATGATTTCAGATTCGGACAAGAAATTGGCTGGCAGGATTCCTTAGGAAAGATTGCTTTTCATTATTATCTGAATTATCCTGATCAAAACTCGCTTGTAGTACAAAGGGGAAGGTTTGCACGTTGGGATAAAGAGGTGTTCAGGCAATACCTTAGGCGCATAGCAGGGAATTGATAAAAGGCACTCCGGTTTGTAATCCATTTTCACGTTCGTGTTGAGGATGTTAAATGTGGTATACATTTGCTCTTGATGTGTTAACTTTAAAACCATCGGAGATGAACATACATCCAGTGAATGAAGTTTTCTTTGATGAGCACCGGTTGGAATGATTCCGAACGTTCAATCATTCCATTTTTTAATCCCTTAAAATTTGAAGCGATGAGTTGTATTTTAGCACCCGTTAATTTTTCACAGGCATCCGACAATGCAGCCTATTACGCGGCCTCTCTGGCCAAGCATTTAGATCTTCCATTAATTTTATTGCATGTTGTTCCGGTGCCATTGAGTATTCCGCCTGTTCCTTTGCCCGGAGAGATGTTTGATCAGCTCCGGAATGACGCGTATCAGCGGTTGCAACAACTGGCTGCTACATTAAATGAAGTGATGGATATAAAGGCCCGGCTTGAAGTGGAATTGGGATCGCTCGGATTTCAATTAGAAACCTCAATTCGTAATTTTACTCCTGAGATTGTGGTGATGGGAATTTCCCGGGAGTCGGCCACCCGGGTCATCTTTTCGAGCAATGTATTTGAATCGCTGAAACAATTAAGTGTTCCGCTGGTGGTGGTGGGAGAAGATGTACAATATGAGCCGGTACAGAAAATTGCCATGGCTTTTGATTTCGATACCAGTATCATCAGTTTACCTTCCGATGCGGTAATACGTTACTGTACTTTGTATAAATGTGCTTTGGATATAGTGCATGTAAATCAATCATCCAATAAGCCGGATATTGAAAAGGTAAAGGCGTTATGGAATCTCTTACCAGGAATTGAAACGGATGTACAGTTTATTGATGATGAGATTGTAGAAGAAGGTTTGCATCGTTATTTCGAGATGCATAATGCACAACAACTGATGTTATTGCCCAAGCATCACGGTTTTTTCGAATTCCATTCCAGCGAAACCAAACGATTGTTGTGGAAATTTAAAGTGCCGGTTGTGGTTATTAAGGAATCACCAAAGGGAAAAAGATAAATCACATTTTTCCTTTCATCATTTGATTCCAGTATAGATAAGGAAGGCCATATTTTTTGAGTAACCACATACTCCATTGCTCCTTGGTAGTATCTACGAATTTTGAAAGGAATGGATCACTGTCGCGCACGTTACCATACTTAAATTCTGCCAGTAACATCTTGCCATAACCGGTTACTAACGGGCAGGATGAATAGCCGCTATATGTTGCGTGGCTTTTTTTACCTTGTATAGATTGAATGATGTGATCTACTACCACTGGTGCTTGTTTCCTGACAGCGGCACCTGTTTTTGCTGTAGGCAATGAAGCTACATCTCCCAAGGCATACACGTTGGGAAATCTTTGGTGTTCCAGTGTTCCGGGATCCACATCCACCCAACCTTTACCTGCACCATCCGGAATGGCTAATACCGACTGGCGAATAAATTCGGGAGCGGCCTGAGGTGGCGCCAGGTGCAACATGTCATAAGGCATTTGTATCAGATGGTCGCTGCCCATTATTTCGTGGATATTTTCTGTAGGAACCCACGGAGTATCTTTTTTGTATTCGTAATAAACAATTCTTTTCTCAGCATCCACCTGAACGGGGTTATAAAATAATTTTAACACAATTTCCTTTCTGTTGATTACCTGCATGAGTGTGTCAGCAAATTCCTTCGTGCCAAAAATAACCGTACCGGGTGTGGCATAAATCATATTCGTACGGTTACGCACACCTGATTTTCTGAAGTAGTCATCTGCCAGGTATAAAATTTTTTGCGGAGCACCACCACATTTAATAGGAGTGGAGGGTTGAGTAAACAATGCATTTCCGCCTTTGAATGCCTGAAGCACCTTCCAGGTTTTTTGCGGGTCAGTGTAGTTACTGCATACAATATCCGTCTTCAGTGCATCTTGTAAACCCGGCATAGCAGCATAATCCATCACCAGTCCGGGGGCAACTACTAAATAGTCATACTGTATTTTTCCTGCGTTTTTCGTGCCTACCTGATGTTCGTTGGGTAAAATGGTGGTGGCATAATCCTGAATCCAGTCAACCCCACGCGGAATCAGTGAACCAGTATCTCTTCTCGTTTTTTTAAAATCAAATGTTCCGGCACCTACCAGCGTATAGGCTGCCTGATACCAATGGTCGGGTGATGGTTCAATGATACCAACTGAAATGTGTTTGTCTTTTCTTTTAAGTTGGGCAGCCACCATGATTCCGGCAGTTCCTCCACCGATGATCAACACCTGATAATGCGGTTTCATTTGATTGTGTTTTTTACATCTTACTGATGTTGTGAAATAATCTGACTCAGTTGAGCCGCCGGTACCACTCCCGATTGACGCCATACTATTTTCCCTTTTTTGAAAAGCATTAAAGTGGGAACGCCTTGAACGTGATAGGCCGCTGCGGCATCAGGACTTTTATCCACATCTATTTTAATGATTACCGCACTGTCACCTACGGTTGATTTCACTTCTTCCAAAATGGGCGACATCATCCTGCACGGGCCGCACCAGGTAGCAAAAAAATCAACCAGTACGGGTTTTTCTCCCTGAATCAGTTCTGAAAATGTAATTTGCATTTTGTGGTTTTTATCGGTTATTTTATTTCCTCGTATGTAACTGGTTTGCTTGAATTCCCCGAATTACGGGGAACCGTACACGAAGTTCCGCAGCATCCTACATTCATGATGGCAAACAAGGTGAAGATACCTCCTAATATCATGTACAGCCATTCTTTCATCATGATACCCTGTATCACAATAATGATACCCAATACCAAACGGATGATGCGCATCCAACCCCACGATTTTATATTCATGATTGTATAGTTTCTGTAAATTTCTGAAATGTGTTTGAAAATTTATGTGACCGAGGTTACATAACATCCTGATCCTGATGCTTAGATGGCTTCTTTTTGTTTGGCACAAACAGGTTAAACACCAAACCACCCATAGCTGCTCCATACAATGTACTGCTCAAGGGTCTTGAAGTAATGGGGCACGTGCCCGATATGCAACCGATTTGCTGATAATAAATGTAACCGGCAATGGCTCCTGCAATCAAACCTAATCCGGTAATCCAAATGTTTTTCTTCATACGTTATTATATCTTAAAGTTCAGGTGTAACAATAGATTACTTTCTTTTAAATGATGCATATCATTATTCATGTTTCGAATAATATGTGCCCATTCCATTTCAACTTCAACATGTTTGTTCATAATCTTTCGAATGTTCAGGTTAATTCGTTCCTGATCAAAATGCATGGGTTTTTCAGAATGGTGTACGTTTACCATAGTTTCTTCATGAAGTGTTATGTACCATGAAGGGTGCACCTTGTATTCAATGCCAAGTTTAAATCTGGAACGGATAGATTGTACATCATTGTCGAAGCTCCGGTATTCCCATAAAGTCCGTTCTTTTAATGAAAATCTCTTACCCACAGGATGGTAAACGGATAAACCTACAGTGGATCTTAGCTCATTGATATGTTGTGTACCCGGCGTTTCACCTTTGATTAATAAGGGCAACTGATGGTAATAGGCTAGAGGTGAAGCACTAATTTGAATGGAATGATTCAGTGAATAATGTACCCAGGGTCTTACGGCAAACAGAAGGGATGACTGTAAAGGATTTTCATGTTGTATACTGCTTTGTCTTCTGTGGTGCAGCTCATAGGATGTTTTCCAACGGTGATTGAATGATTGGTCAATCGCAATTCTGAACCAGGTATTTGTTTTGTGTTGAGCATCCGATTGTTTTGAAAACAACATCGATGCCAATACAAATAACACACCCGGTACGTACTTTATCACTTTCATATGAATAAATTAAAGCTCACTACAACTGTGTAATGTTTTGTGTTGCAGGTTTTGAGTATAGAGAATACAGCTTCCTTCAGTTGTTATTTCAACTGATTCATCAGTGCATTCCAGGCCCCTCCGTTAATTGCTGTACAGGTATTGCTGTCAAGGTATTGTTTTGCAACCGCACTTCTGTTTCCGCTCCTGCAGCAGGTAATTACAACCGGGTGTTTTTTTCGTATGGTGTCAACTTCAGCGGGAATTTGATCCAACGGAATGTTGATGCTGCCCGGAATATGGCCGGATGCAAATTCGCCCGGGGTGCGTACATCTATAATAACGGCTCCTTTTTCAACCAGTTCTTTATATTGAACAGGTTCTTTTGTTGCAAATAAATTGGAAAATAATCCCATGGGTATATAATTTTATATTTAGTGAATGATTTATAACATCGTAGTCGGACATACATAGTCACTGATTGGAAATAGCCCGCTTTCTTTCAAGTTTTTAAACCCGCCTTTCACATCAATCAGATGAGTATATCCTCTTGAACGGAGAATGGATATAAAAATCATGGAACGATATCCACCCGCGCAATGAACGTAGTATGTTTTATTTTTATCGATTTCAGCGAGGTGTTCGTTGATGTAATCGAGCGGCATATTCTCTGCACCAATGATGTGTTCGGAAAAATGTTCACTTTTTTTACGGACATCCAGGATGTTGATCTCCGGGTTTTCTGTTTGAAGTTTTTTCAATGCCTCCGCATCTATTGAAATGATCTGGTCTGTCTCTTTCCCGGCATCTTTCCATGCCTTGAATCCACCTTTCAGGTATCCGGTTGCATAATCGTATCCCACACGTGCCAGTCTGATAACCACTTCTTCTTCTTTTCCTTCGTCTGCTATAATGAGAATAGGTTGTTTCATATCGGTAATCAGTGTGCCTACCCATGGAGCGAAATTGCCATCGATTCCAATATTGATTGAGTTCGGAATAAATCCTGCCGCAAAATCCTGCGGGGCGCGTGTATCCAATACCAAGGCTCCGGTATCATTGGCAACAGCTTCAAATGCATCCGGTGTATATGCATGGAGTCCGCGATCCATGATATGGTCAATGCTGTCGTATCCCTGAATATTCATCAATACGTTTGAGGGAAAATAGCCTGGAGGCGGTGTGAGTCCTTCGGTTACTTCACGGATAAATACCTCGCGCGACATAGGTTGTAATGCATAGTTCGTTGCCTTCTGGTTTCCCAGCGTATCGGTGGTTTCCTTACTCATATTTTTGCCACAGGCTGAGCCAGCACCATGAGCCGGATACACAATGATGTCATCTGCCAACGGCATGATTTTATTATGCAATGAATCGTAAAGATGAGATGCCAGTTTATCCTGGGTTAATTCTGCCACCACTTTTTGTGCGAGGTCTGGCCTGCCCACATCTCCAATAAACAATGTATCTCCACTGAACAAGCCTACACTTTTGCCATTTTCATCTTTCAATAAAAAGCAACTGCTTTCCATTGTATGACCAGGAGTGTGCAGCACTTCAAATGTAATGTTTCCTACTTTGAACGTTTCTCCGTCTTTGGCTACATAGGCATCAAAACCTGGCTGCGCAGTTGGCCCATACACAATGGTGGCACCAGTTTTTTTCGCCAGGTCGATGTGCCCACTTACAAAATCGGCATGAAAATGGGTTTCAAATACATATTTTATTTTGGCCTGCGTTTTTTCGGCGCGTTCAATATAAGGTGCTACTTCGCGAAGCGGATCAATGACTACAGCTTCTCCGTTACTTTCAATATAATACGCACCTTGTGCTAAACATCCGGTATAGATTTGTTCAATTTTCATGGCTGATTTTGTTTTTGGGTTGAATGATTTGATAGTGCAAAATTGCACCGTAAAATGCCGGCAGTCGGTGACATCTGTCACAGATTGAACATAATTTTAAAAAGTTGAACAACAATTTGAACGAAAGGGGGCTACGATTGATATTGGGTTCTATACCGGCGGGTTGAGATAAAATGAATGGGTTAACTTTTCAAGTGTATGCATTGCCGTTAGTAAAATATTTTAACAATTTCACTTTTTTCAAAAAAAATTGATTTCGTATCTTCCGAGCCTTAGTCGTGTGCTGTGATTTTTATACGGCTGTTTATCCTAATATGTTTGTTGAAGGTGTTCCGAACGGGAGGCTTTTTGATGAATCGAAAATCTAAAAATCATTAGCTATGGAAATGAAAAAAATCTACAAATCATTTGCGTTACACAATTTTAAAACAATCCCTCAGATCAGTTGTTTAACAGACGGTCAAATCAGGGATATTGAAATTGTTGGACATGTACTGCCATTTAAAACGAATAATTATGTGGTAGATGAGTTAATCAATTGGGATAACGTTCCGGATGACCCTATTTTCACACTTACATTTCCACGAAAAGAAATGTTGACTGATGCACATTATACCCGTATGAAAGAAGTGATGGATTCAGGGGCCGGAAGAGATGAATTGAAAGCGGTAGCCAACAGCATTCGCGCTGAATTGAATCCGCACCCTGCCGGCCAGTTGGAACATAATGTACCCATGATTGAAGAGCAACGCCTCACCGGAATGCAACACAAGTATCGTCAGACCGTGTTGTTTTTTCCCAGTCAGGGTCAAACCTGTCATGCCTATTGTACATTCTGTTTTCGCTGGCCACAGTTCGTAGGCATTGATGAATGGAAATTTGGTATGAGGGAATCGGAGTTGATGGTGAAATATTTGCAGGAGCATACTGAAGTAACCGACTTGTTGTTTACCGGTGGAGATCCGATGATTATGAAAAACAAAATCTTCAGCAGCTATGTGGATGCCATACTGGAGGCAGATATTCCGCATTTACAAACTATCCGTATAGGTACAAAGGCTTTAGGATATTGGCCATATAAGTTTTTATCTGATGATGATGCGGAAGACACATTGCGCACCTTTGAAAAAATTGTAGCATCAGGCAGGAACCTGGCCATCATGGCGCATTTTAATCATCCAGTTGAAATGATGACACCTGCTGTTAAAGAAGCCATCCGAAGGGTGCGTAAAGCGGGTGCTCAGATACGTACGCAATCACCCATTATGCGCAACATCAATGATGACCCGGATGTTTGGGCTGCTATGTGGAGAGAGCAGGTCAATCAAAATTGTATACCGTATTACATGTTCCTGGCCAGAGATACCGGTGCTCAACATTATTTTAAAATTTCACTGGTGCAAGCCTGGGAAATTTTCAGGAAAGCATACCAACAGGTGAGCGGCGTGTGCAGAACAGTGCGTGGCCCGAGTATGAGTGCCAATCCCGGAAAAATTCAGGTATTGGGTGTGAGTGAAGTGGGGGGTGAAAAAATTATTACACTTCGGT
>JAHBTM010000078.1 GCA_019638635.1 Ferruginibacter sp.
GCATTACCAAACGTGTTGAATTTCACTTTCTGGGTAGGTGATGTACCGGTAGCCGGATTTAAATCATGGTATGGCCCCATGATGAGGGCTTCATCATAAAGGGTGTTGGGCAGATTACCATCATCATCCCAGTGCGAGAACCCTCCTGCAAGGGCAGTGTTGAATGACACATACCCATTGGTGCTCACAATCAGGTTGTTATATACCGTTCCATAAAATGGAAACGGAAAACCAATAGCAATGGAGTTGGAATACGTATCATCCACCGTAAGGTTGGCAGAAGGGCCGGGGCCACCCGGATCCACCTCCGGATAACAGGCCGCCACACTAGAAACATCTCCCAGTTTATAATTCGAGGCCTGCGAACGCAGATCGGGAATGGAAGCGGTAATGGTTACACAGGGTGTACCACAACCGAGTTCAATAACCCTCGTACATGTATAGGAAACGCCTTGTGAGTAGAGGTTTGAGAACGTAAGCAGACATACTGCGAACACCAGAATTCGTTGCATGAAATTTTCGTTAAAATTTAGCAATGAAATTACCACTTTTTTAGCGAAAACAGGGCAGTTTTTTTGTATTGATTATTAACACGTTGTGCATTAGTCTACCACGTAAATCTGAGTAAACGAACTTTCAGTGTTGAACCGGAGGTATTTCGGTCAATGGTAAACATCTTCTGCTTAACCATGTATGGCTTCCGCAGATACTTTTCCCTTCCAGTAATTTAAGAGGTCGGTTAAACTTTGCTCGATGGAAATTTTGGGTGTCCAGCCGGTCTCCGCATGTAATTTGGCGTAGGAACCAATGATTTCTTTGTTTTCTGAAGGACGCAGGTTATTGGGATCGCGGTGACAGGTAATTTCAGTGTCAGTGAGTTGGGCAAACAATTGTATTAAATCTTTCAGGCGATAGCCCTGGTTGGAACATACATTATAGGTTTCACCCTGTTTGCCATGTAGCAAGAGTTGATAATATGCCTGTACTACATCACGAACATCGGTAAAATCACGGATAACTTCAATATCACCCACTACCAACTGAATCTTTTTACTGCCATTGTTCAGTTGCTTGGATATTTGTTTAATGAATGATCCGATTACAAAGTTTTCATTCTGATATGGACCAATGTGATTGAATGAACGTGTATGCGTGAGGTTTAACCCGAAGTTTTTAGCATAGATGGAAACCAGATTATGTTGTAACACACGAGCCGCGCCATAAGGGCTCACAGGATTGGTGCAATATGTTTCCACCAAAGGCAATTGGGATGCATCAATCTGTCCGTACTCTTCAGCCGAGCCTACCGACAACATCCTACACGGACTCTGTAATTCACGAAGCGATTCAATAATGTTCAGGAAAATGCGGGTGTTTTCTGCAACCAATTCACCGGGTTGATGCCAGCTATAGGCCACACTGCTACGGGAGGCAAGGTGAAGGATGTAATCAGGGTTAAATTCCTGTATGGTAGTTTTTACTTTTGATTTATCGGTGAGGTTCACCTGCCGGAACAAGGTTTGTATGTGTGGAAACACATCTTCTGAAAAGTGTGGCTTGCGAGCATTATAAATTCCCAACACAGTGTACTGCCGCTGGTGCGATGCCAGCATCTCCATAAAATGTCGTGCAACAAACCCGGCAATTCCTGTAATTAATATTCTCATGCGTTAGTGTAGTTCCTTTAAAGTATCTGCAGCCTTACTTGCAATATTACTCCAATTAAAAGATTTATAGAATTCAACAGGGATATTTATTGAATCTTTTGCATTCAATACATCATTACTGAATTCTTCCCAATTATTATCTTCAGCAATATATAATTTATCTCCCGTTAATATATCAGAAACGCCCGCAGCACCTGTTTTAGTACTTACTACCGTTAATCCGTTTTCGAGAGCTTCCAGGATTTTGGTTTTAATGCCCCCACCTTCCAATACCGGGTTCATAAATATGTCAGCCCCCAGATAATAGGGTAAAATATCCGGAACAAAACCCGTATACGTTATGTTGGAACCCAGTTTAGCCAGCGAGTCTTTCAGTGATTTGGGTAAATGCCGGCCGCAAATTAAAATATGGAATGGCTTTTTGCTGGTGATTAGATGAGGGATAATGCATTCCATCATATGTTTTATAGCTTGTTGGTTGGGGGCATAATTTAATGCACCCACAAACAGGAGTATCCGGGCTTCGGGGGAGATGTGGTGTGCTTGTTGAATCTTTCTCCGGGCTTCCTGGCGTGTTTCCAGTGAAGGAGCCTGATGGCGTTCAATTCCATACGTGATTGTATGGCACTTAGCAGGTTTCAATCCATAATGTGTAATGGCCCACCGGCGATCTTCTTCTGTAATAAACCAGTTGATATCTGCTTGACGATGCACCCATTTTTCATAATGCCATAATACCCCCCACCACCATTTACCCAACGACCGGAAACGAACCGACTCGATATTGTGCGAACGCACCACCAGTTGTATGCCTTTGCTTCGTTTCAACCAAACACCTGCCCAACCCATGTAGGGGTGCTCGATAATGAGTTGTCGGCTGTTGCTGGCCAACATGTGCTGGTAGATTCGAGAGGGGAGCCGGGGATGAATATACCTCCACACGCTTTTACCTAATACCGGTAATACTTTCACCGGATATTGATTGGGTGCTTCTCCGTTTTGTACAGTAAGGATTTGCACATTCACCCGCTTATTCAATGCTTCATGTAATAATGTAATAGCCCTGCGGCCCCCATTGTCGGCCGGAAATAATGCGTAAGGAGCTATCACCGTTACCTGCATGTACAAACTTGTTAAGCTTTAATACCGGACAACTTTTTTTGCTTCCGGTTAATATTGATTTCCAACGCTACCCACACCAGGAATAAAAGAAAAACCAGCCATCCGGTGATGGTGCTGATGGTATTACCCAGGTGATATATGTTTGGTTCAAAGCGGAAAGTAATTTCGTTCTTACCGGCAGGAACCACCATGGCCCGGAGTACATAGTTTGCTTTTACATAGGGTGCCGGTTTGCCGTTGATGTACGCTTTCCAGTCTTTGTAATACACTTCACTGAATACAGCCAGGTGCGGAGCTGCAGCCTCTGATTGATATTGAATCTCATCATTATCAAATTTAGACATGCGGATGGAAGAGGCACTATCAGCCGGTTTAAAATCGGGCACCTGATTTTTGAAGGTGGCATCAATAACAGCCGTTTGCTTTGGATCCAGTCCGGTAAGTGCTTTCATCTCTTCTACAGGTCCATTCGCCCATTGTACCGATTGTACAAACCATACATTGCCTAATGCATCGGGGTTTTGAAAAGCCCTGGCTCCATTGCCATCCTGTTGAATGAAATATTTTGCATTGAGCATATTCAATACGGCCATGTTCGGGCGACCACTCAGTTGATACGCCATCAGGTCATCATAGATGCCCAACTTTGCCGGATGATATCCACCGATAGATTTATGATAATAGGATGTTTTGGATTCATCCAGTCCTGCCGTATTAAACACCCGAAAGTTTGGATCCGGATCACGCAGGATCTGTTTATCTGCCTCGGTTAATGGGAAGGCGTTTTCTTCGTATTTGTCTTTGGGTTCGAAACTGTATTTGTTCATGTACTTCATTCCAAACCCTAGTTGGTCTATCAGTGTGAGCAACAATACACCACCGGCCATAATGGCTGCGCTGATTTTATTTCGAATAATCAATACCGTTAGTATAGCGGCAATCAGTACAAAGAGGAATGAACGCAGTATGTCAGACATGAACAGTGCTGCCCGGTCTTTTTGTAAAGCAGTTACAAAGGATCTGGCCGTTTTCTGTGCATCGGGCTGTCCGCTGAAGTTCATATACAATCCTTCATAAATCTGATTGTCAGTAAGCGGTCGCGATTGCTGATTCAGCTCCATCATCTTTTGTTCCATATCATTTCCACCCTGAGCAATGATCTGGTTGAACTGTCGGGTGCGTTCGCGGTCTTCCTTGCTGAAATCAGCCGAGGCATATACACCCAATGCCATCACAAAAACCAGTCCGGTAGTGATAAGTGCCCATTGCATTTTTTTCCAGGAGATTGATTTTTTTTCATCCATCAATAAATGAATGGTCATGGCCGCTACCATCGGGAAGATGATTTGCGGAATCACGAGGGTCATAGTAGGCACCCTGAATTTATTATAGAAGGGAAAGTAATCAAACATGAAATAATTGAAGCCGGGCAGGTTTTTACCTAATGCCAACAAGATGCCTATAATAGAAATGGTGAGCATCCACCACTTGTGTTTGCCATCTAATAAAAACATACCGAGGATGAAGAAGAAGCACATCACCGCGCCGAGATACACCGGGCCGTTGGTGAAAGGCTGATCGCCCCAATACAAGGCTGTACTTTGTTGTAATGCGATGTTGGCCGCCTGATCTTCCGGTACATTCAGTTTATCCGTCAGGAATTTTCCAACGTGTGATTTTTCATCAATTTTTGGAAAGACATACGTTTCACCTTCCATTTCACCTATATGTGTTCCATACCCCATCACACCCGGAAACATGAGGGATAAGGTTTCTGTTTTTCCATAACTCCACATGAAAGCATAATCGCGTGTAAGCCCCACCGTTTTGCCATCTTTTATTTTATCTTTTGAGGTGGAAGGGTCCATCACCAATTGGCCACCCCGTTTAGAGTATTTTGCAAAATCGTACACGGGTAACAAGGTGATGGAGCTTACAGCAATGCCCAACACCGATGCCAAAATGAGCAAACCGCCGGCTTTGAATACATGACCCATTTCTTTTTGTTTGATAAAACGGATAGCGTAAGCAATACACATGGCTGCCAGAATCAAATACAGGTAATAGGTAATTTGCTGATGTCCTTGTATAACCTGTAAGGCAATAAATAGGGTTGATAAAGCAAAACCTGTGAAGTATTTTTTCTCCATCAATAATACAACACCTCCGATTACAGCCGGGCAATACGCCAGTGCCGTCATTTGGGTATCGTGCCCTGCCGTTACAATGATAGGAGAGAAGCTGGCGAAGGCAAACCCAATAGCGCCTATGATAGCCGGTAACAACCGTATGCGCAGGCATAAACAAAAGATGTAGAAACTAATGCACGCCAAGAAGAAAAAATGCATGGGCTTCGGCAACCATAACTGCAAGGCCCTGTCTACGAGATGGATGGGGATATAGGTTCCTTCAATGGCCACCTGAAACGCCGGCATGCCACCAAACATGCTGGTTACCCAAAGTGGAACTTGACCGTGTACCTTTTTATATTCATACGATTGATTACTCATGCCCTGCCAGCCGGTTACGTCTCCTTGCTTCAAAATCAGGTCGCTGTCGGTTGCCGGTTTACAAAAAATAACGGTAGCCAGTAAAAAAGCGGCTACGGCAATAACATGTTGTAACAAAGGGTGAATCTTCTTCATGTGTGTAGTTATGGGCACACAAAATAAACAATTTGTGTTAGTACAAAGTGTTGATATTATTTTGTTTGCATCGGAGAGATTCAAAAACTTGTTGGATTTCATGATTTTCCTTTCGGGAAAAAATACAATCGCAGGAAATCCCCATACCTTGATTTTAATACATATTTTTTTTGGTAATATAAATTATGTGATTAAATTTTGTAATACCTCTTGGCTGCATAGAATCTTTTCTCACATTTAAACCATCCTTTATGCGGCTGTATTGTACTTTACTACTGATTTTATCTTTTGTAAGTAATCAAATGCTTGCACAACAAAAACATATCGTAGGACCGCCGGGTTCCGGTAGTTTTGGGCAGGGAATTAAAGTATTACCGAACGGAAATTATGTCGTCACAGACCCATCCTATGATGATGGGTTGACCCCTGATGTAGGGGCAGTGTATCTATACAATGGGGAAACACATGCATTAATCAGTACCCTTAAAGGCACACAGGCAAATGATGCAGTGGGAAATGCAGGCATTACAATTTTAGCAAACGGTCATTTTGTGATTCGTAGCCTGAACTGGAACAATGGTTCCGCTATAAATGCAGGTGCTGTAACCTGGGGTAATGCGGACACAGGAGTAGAGGGAGTTGTGAGTGCAGCTAACTCATTAGTAGGCTCTCAATCGGCCGACTTTGTGGGTTCATCAGGAGTTTTACCATTACCCAATGGGAATTATCTCGTTAGAAGTGGTGATTGGGATAATGGAACTTTTATAAATGCCGGTGCGGTTACCTGGGGTGATGGTAATGCAGGTGTGGTTGGAGTGGTGAGCAGTTCTAATTCACTGGTGGGTAATAAAAACTTTGATCAAATAGGCGTTTATAACATTGTTATACTTTCAAACGGGCATTATGTGGTATGCTCACCTCTATGGGATAATGTTACTGCTACGGATGCAGGTGCGGTCACCTGGGGGAATGGAAACACAGGCATATCCGGAGTAATTACTGCTGCAAATTCTCTGATTGGATCCAAACCGCAGGATTTAGTAGGATTTGGCTTCAATGGAATAGGTGGGATAACCCCTTTACCCAACGGAAATTACGTGGTTAGAAGTCCAAGATGGGCGAATGGTGTAGCTTTGAATGCCGGTGCGGTTACTTTTGCGAACGGATCTACCGGAATAACAGGATTAATAAACGCATCGAACTCGTTGGTTGGAAATCACTCAAATGATTACGTGGGTATGGGGCTTTTCATCAATAACGATGGGATTCAAATATTACCCAATGGTAATTATGTTGTAACGAGTCCTGCGTGGAATAATAATAGAGGAGCCGTTACATGGTGCAGTGGTGTATCAGGATTGACAGGTGTTGTTTCATCTGTTAATTCATTGGTCGGCGGATTAGCCGGAGATCAGGTTGGTTCTGGTGTCTTAGGTGGAATTGGCAGGAGCGACATCACAGTGTTATCTAATGGTAATTATGTTGTTTCCAGTCCTAACTGGTGGAATGGTTCATTTTCAAGTGCAGGTGCAGTAACGTTGTGTAATGGTGCCGGTACCACAACAGGTATTGTAGGAGCAACGAATTCCTTAGTTGGAACACAAGCAAGTGACAGGGTAGGTAATGGAGGTGTGAAAGCATTAACCAATGGAAATTATGTTGTTATCAGTAACCAATGGAACCATAATGCCATTACTGGTGCCGGTGCTGTTACCTGGTGCAATGGTTTAACGGGTTTGATTGGTACGGTTAGCGCTTCTAATTCATTAGTAGGCGGGCAGCCATTTGACAGAGTAGGGAATGCAGGTGTTACGGTTTTAACAAACGGAAACTATGTGGTAGCAAGCTCAAATTGGGCTAATAGTTCTTTATTAAATGCAGGGGCTGCTACCTGGGGTGATGGAACAACAGGGATTTCAGGTTTAATTACCTCCGCTAATTCATTAGTGGGAGATAAGAGTAATGATCAAATCGGTAACGGTGGTGTAACAGCATTAACCAATGGCAATTATGTGGTGAGAAGCCTTCAATGGGGTAATGGTATGGTTACCAATGCGGGTGCTGTTACGTGGGGAAATGGAACAACAGGCATTACAGGTTCAGTGAGTGCATCGAATTCTTTAGTGGGTTCACAAATCGGGGATCAGGTTGGTTCAAATACTGTTCAACCGCTTTACAATGGTAATTATGTTGTGGGTAGTATGTTCTGGGATAATGGGTCAATCGTTAATGCAGGTGCTGTTTCTTTTGGAAATGGTGCTTCAGGGGTTACAGGAGTGGTGAGTGCTTCCAATTCCTTAGTAGGGACATCTGCAGGTGACCTGGTCGGCGGCTCTTCAGTTTTCGTTCTCCCCAATGGAAATTACATAGTGAATAGCTCGAATTGGAACAATAGCTCTGTCATAGATGCAGGTGCAGTAACTTTCTGTAATGGTACAACCGGTTTAACAGGTGCAGTCAGCGAATCAAATTCATTAGTGGGCGGACAGGCAAATGACAACGTGGGCAATAGTGTATTGGCTGCTTTAACCAACGGGAATTATTTGGTTCGATCTTTAAATTGGAAGAATGGTCCCATTGTAAATGCGGGTGCATACACCATAGGAGATAAAGATTTGGGTATTTCCGGAACCATTAACAATTGCAATTCGGTTACAGGCAATTCAGTGAATGCAGGTTTTGGATCTTATGATTATAATTCTTTGTATGATTATGTAATCGTAGGCATTCCGTCAGAAAACAGAATCGTTATTTACACAAGTGCGGAGAATGCAGCAGAGGCTACGATTTCAAGTGCTGCCACAGAATTAAATTGTAATACCCCTTCTATAGAATTAACGGCTTCGGGAGGAACTCAATATAGCTGGAGCGGAGGGCTGGGTAATTCTGCGACTGCCATTGTAACTACACCCGGTATTTACACGGTTACCGTTTCTGATATCAACGGTTGCACCGATGAGGCTTACATAGAAATTACGCAGAACATTGTGTTACCAGCTACTCCGGTTGTCAGCGGCCCGGTGAATGTGTGTATGTTTGAAGGCAATCAAACACCGGTGAGCTATAGTGTATTGAATGATCCCAATGCCACATCTTATGAATGGGTTGTACCTCCCACTACAACCCTTGTCAGCGGACAAGGAACTTCTTCAATTGAAATTGAAATCAACACCGGGTTTTCAATTTCAGCGAATAAACAAATCAGGGTGCGCGCTATTTCGGGATGTGGTAATAGTGCATGGACCATTTATTATTTGCATGCACAGGCTCCCACCACACCCGCTACCATTTCAGGATTGCAAGAAGTATGTTCATTGGTGGGCACGGGTAACGAAACAACCTATTCCATTCAACCTGTTTCCGGGGCTACATCATATGTATGGTCTGTACCTTCCGGTGTAACAGTTGCACAGGATAATGGTACATCAATCGATGTAATTTTTGAATCATCTTTTAACAATGGTAATATCCGTGTGTTGGCTCAAAATAACTGTGGGGTAAGTACTTTTAGAAGCATTGCCGTTAGTAAGACACTTCCTTCTACACCCGGTTTGATTAGTGGTCCAACCAACATGTGTTTACTCAAACCAGATTTGATGAACCCTTTTGGTTCTACTGCTGAATACAAAATATCCTTGGTAGCCGGTGCAACGTCTTATGCATGGTCACTTCCACCCGGAATTACCTTGTTAAATCAATATAGTACAGCAACAGAAAATATTGCTTTTGTAGAAATCGGCTCAGGGTACAACGGTGGTAACATAGGTGTAGTTGCTTCAAATAATTGTGGTACAAGTAATACGCGTGTTTTAAGATTGAATGTATTACAACCCGGTGCACCGCCTGCAATTGACGTTACTGAACTAAGTGTTTGTCCTGCAAGAATATATCGATATTCTTTGGGTGTACATCCATCTAATTCATCCTATATTCAATGGTCAGTGCCCGCTGAAGCAGAAATCTTAAATGGCTTTTATACCAACACCATCGAAGTGCTTTATCCAAACACTGCAATTTCCGGTGAAGTGACAGCCTCTGCAATCAATGGCTGCGGAGTAAGCTCGATTCGAAGATTGAAAATAAAACTTTCTGCCTGCCAGGAAGTGTTGTCGAAATCAGCGCAGGATGATTATGATATATTCGTTTATCCCAATCCATCTTCGAGTTCTTTCAATTTGGATTTAGGGAAAGTCCATTCACTAAAAGGGTTAGTAGAAATGATAGTGACTGATGTTTTGGGAAGGGTTTTATATGCAAACAGAGTTAATGCAGGAGAGGTTATTCAGTTTGGAAATGAATTGAAACCGGGAACATACCTGATTGAAATAAAACAAGGAACATTCAGGAAAGTGTCAAAAATTGTAAAGCTTTAATCCTGGATGCTTTTTAAACAAACAGGTGGTATTGAATATACCACCTGTTTGTTTTTCTACTACATTTTATGAACTAAAATATTCCTTCGGAATGACTACTCCCCCTGCATATTCTGCATATTTTCCATTTCATTTTTAATGTTCTTGCGTTTGAACAGGGCTGCATCAAATTTTCCAAAACGATAATTGAAACTGATTCTTACAACCTGAGGGTCTCTACGGCGACTGTTGTCCTGAATAAAGAAATCAGATGATGAGAACGACTCCTGCAATCGCGTGCGGAAGATATCACTCCATGCTATGGTGATAGAACCCATATTGTTTTTCAGGAAGTTTTTACGAATGGAAAGATCAGCACCATAAATCGGACGAATAAATCCTTGTGCGGAAGATTGTACTTGTCCGAATCCACCCATGAACCAACCCCTGCCGCCACCGGCAGGTAATAAA
>JAHBTM010000079.1 GCA_019638635.1 Ferruginibacter sp.
GTGGTGAGCAGGCTGACCAATCAGTTGGAAGATAGTATTCAGGTTCGCCAGAAACAATCCTTCCTCGTGGTGAACACAATCAACCGTCCACCCGAGTATAAAGAATTATATGCTGCAACTTCCGCGCAAAACATGGAAGCCTCCATGTTTCATTTGGGATATTATAACGCAGAAGTAAAGTTCACTGCCGATACGGTGAACAGAAAAGTAAAGGTGAAATATACTGTGGAAGCCGGCAACCCCACCAGGGTGGATACACTTCGCTACCGGCTGCAAGTACCCGAACTGCAACAATTGGCTGAAAAAAACGCACACCGAACCCTTTTAAAGGAAAACACGCCTATTTCGAAATTAGGGGTGCAGACTGAAATTGCACGGCTTGTAGATACTTTCAGAAACAACGGATATTACAAAATCACCGCAGCTGAATTAAAGTTGCTGGGCGATACCAGTATTGCAGCATTAACCACTATCACCGACGATCCTTTTGAACAATTGGAATTATTGGCACAGGCCGAAGCGCAACGAGATTCTCCCATTATTCGCCTGGCACTCATCCTCAATAAACCCGATGACACAACGCGCATTGATAAATTTTATATCAATAAAATCACCATCCTACCTGATTATATTCCGGGCGATTTGATTGATGACCCCACGATGTTCGAAAAAATACACCAGGGAGTGGTTATTCGCTATCGCCAGCATCTTTTTGCTCCTGCATTTCTGGTGCGAAGCCTTCAAATGAAAATAGGAAATGTGTACCGGCAATTAGATTATTACCGAACCATTACCAATTTTAGCAAGGCAGGCGTTTGGGAAACGGTCAATATCCGCCTTATTGAAACTCCGGGAGAACCGAACAAACTGGATGTAGTGGTTGAACTGATGGCCTCTAAAAAATTCGGGTTCGAAGCCTCCATTGAAACGAGTTATTCCGCCAACAGCAATACCAACAATGCGTTGGCCGGGAATTTGTTTGGAATTTCCGGTAACCTGTCTTTATCGAACCGAAACATCCGTAAAGAGGGAATTAAAATGACGCACCGCCTGCGTGCCGGAATTGAACTGAATAACAACAACCGCCAGAAAGATACGAGGTTGGTGAACTCGCAGGAGTTGAGTTACTCAAACAATATTTCCATTCCCAGACTGGTTACGCCTTTCAAAAAACTCAACAACAAATATTTTGAAGCCTCAGAAACCTTCATCAACTTTTATGCGGCAGTGAACAAGCGCCTCGATCTTTTCAATACTCAAACCTTCAACCTGAATTATGGATGGGGTTATATCGACAAAAGAAATTTACGATGGACGTTCAAACCACTGAATATTGAGTTTAACTATCTCTTTAATCAAACAGACAGTTTCAGTCGGATCCTTGATTCCATCCCATTCCTGCGCTATTCATACAACACCGCATTTATTGCGGGTATGTCAGCCGGTGTTTCTCATACGTACACGTATAAACGAAATGCCAATGCCGTGAGCAGGGAACGATTCATTCGATTGAATATTGAAGAATCCGGGCTCACATGGGGCGCCATTCCCATTGCCAATAAGTATAAACGCAGGTATATTAAAACAGATTTTGAATACAAGTACACAGTAAATTATAAAAACACAGCCCTCGTGGCACGTTTATTTACCGGTGTAGGTGTTTCCTTCGGAAAAGATACTACCCTGCCTTTCTTTAAGCAGTACTTTGGAGGAGGAAGCAACAGTATGCGAGGATGGCCTATTCGCGGTATCGGGCGCGGTGCACAGCAATTGGTACCGTTCGGCCAAAATATTTTTAACGACCGTACAGCTGATTTACAACTGGAAGCCAACTTGGAATACCGGTACATTATAGCACGTATTATTCCCAACTCTCTCACCTTACGCGGTGCTTTGTTTATGGATGCTGGCAACATCTGGAACCTGCGCAATTCCAATCCTACCGGTGGTGTAGATTCCGCCCAGTTCCAATTTAAAAACCTGTATAAAGAACTAGGTGTTTCTGCAGGAACCGGTTTCCGCCTCGATTTTAATTACTTCGTTTTACGTTTTGATATGGGCTTCCGGATTAAACGCCCTGAACTTAGCCATCGAAGAGCCGGCTGGAAAATTCCCGACATCGGATTTGACGATGTGCTTTCAAAACTTTTTGGCAGAAAAGAAGAAAATCGTAAATGGCGCTACGAAAACTTCAACTTCACGATTGGTATCAGTTATCCGTTTTAACGGCTTGGGTAGCCCTCTCCCGTAATTGATGGATGAATGCCTCCACACCCAACGCATCCTTGACCCCATAATCGCCCACAGCGGTGCGACGCAGTGCGCTCAGGTATCCGCCACATTTCAACCGTTCGCCAAAATCATGTGCAATACTTCGTATATACGTTCCCGTTGAGCATGTAATTTCAAAATCAATCACAGGGAATTCAACACGGATAATGTGAAAGTGGTGAATTACGATGGGCCTGGGCGTTAATTCCACATCCTCTCCGCGCCTGGCCAATGTATAGGCGGCAGTTCCACCCTTTTTTATGGCTGAGTATACCGGTGGTTTTTGTAACTGCTCCCCTAGAAAAGATTCCGCTGTATCGATTATTTCCTTTTCAGTGAGGTGCGAAATATCCCTGAACTGCTCCGGTGTACTTTCCAAATCATAGGTGGGCGTTACCGCACCCAGTGTAATGCTTCCGGTGTACGTTTTCTCCTTCACCATCAGGGAGGCAATGTGCTTGGTGTGCTTACCAGTACAAACAATCAACAAGCCGGTTGCCAGCGGATCCAATGTTCCCGCATGCCCAACTTTTTTAATTTGCAATGCACCCCTCACTTTTCGTACTACATCGAAGGATGTCCAGTGCAGGGGTTTATCGAGTAAAAGGGTTTTACCCTCATTGAATTCCTGTTTTATACTATCGGGAATGGATACACGCTCATCACGGGGTCTCGGCGAGGCTCCGGTTGCTTCCATGTGCTTTTTAAAGTAAGAACCTTTCGACATTTTTAAACGGCGTGTCTGTTTTTAAATTCAAGATACTTGTTGAGCATCTGAATACTCACTTGTTCCGGCTGTACGAGCAAGGTGTGTATTCCAAAGGTGTTCAATTCTTTTACAATCATTTTCTTTTCATAGGTGAACTTATCGGCAATTGTACGGATATAAATGTCCTCTACCGTTTCCGCCTTTGTTTTTGACAACTGAACAAGCTCTGTATTTTCAAAGATAACCACCAGCAATAAGTGGTGTTTGGCCAAAGATACAAGCGATTTCAATTGGCGTTTCAAACCCGACATAGATTCAAAGTTGGTATACACAATCAGAAAACTGCGCTGTTGTATCCTGGCCCTCACCTGCATATACAATTGTTCAAAATTGCTTTCAGGAAAAGTGGTTTCGAGTTTATACAGCATATCCATGATGCGTCCGCTTTGCACGGGCCTTCGGTCGGCCAGTAACATGCCATCCACTTCATCCGCAAATGTAATCAAACCGGCTTTGTCTTGTTTTCTTAAACTCACATCCGCAATCACGAGGGCACTGTTGATGGCATAATCCAATAAAGTGATTCCGTTAAAAGGACTCTTCATTAATCTTCCTTTATCAATAATACAGTACACCTGCTGTGCTTTTTCATCAACGTAATGGTTGACCATCAAACTACCTTTACGTGCAGTGGCCTTCCAGTTGATGGTGCGCACATCATCTCCGCGAACGTATTCCTTGATTTGTTCGAACTCCATGCTATGGCCAATTTTCCTCATTCTTCGTCCACCCGATTCGGGAAACCTGCCATCAGCAACCAACCGGTATTTACGCATATGGAGAAAGGAAGGATACACCGGTACATGGGTTACCTGCGGAATAACATGGTATCGCTGTACAAAACCCAGCGAAGTGGACATGAACAAACGGATGTTTCCAAAGGTATAGCTTCCCCGGTTCTGTGGGGTGAGATAGTAGGTTAACTGCCGGGTTTTTCCGGGAATCAGTATTGTTTTTAAATGAAAGTCACGTGCCTGAAAAATCGCAGGTATTTCATCATACACGGTAACGTGTACACGAAATAACATCCGGCTTCGCAGTTGTATGAGGATGGGATTCTTATCGCCATTGCTCAGTTTCTCCGGTGTGTGACGCACTACTACCGGGGGCTTGCTCATCATAAAAAGGATGAAATATTCTGTGAGCGTCAGGGTAACAATTGCGGCAAGACAGATCGTTGCAATGGTATACAACGGGGTGAAAAAGAAACCCAGCACATAGAGCAACACACAACCAAACGCCGATGGATACAAGCGTTTACCTGCAATCAGCCGCCAGTGTTTTGTATCTTTTTCCTGTTGCATTATCTGGGTACTTCAATAGATTGAATGATAGAATGGATCAGGTCATCCGGTGTAATGCCTTCCATTTCCTTTTCCGGCGTTAGGATGATTCGATGCCTCAACACCGGGCCCGCCACCTGCACTACATCTTCCGGAATTACAAAATCTCTGTTTCTTAACGCGGCGGTGGCCTTGGATGCCTTCAGCAATGCGAGTGATGCACGTGTAGATGCTCCGAGAAACAAGGATGCATGTCCTCGTGTTTCATGCACCATCTGCGCGATATACTGAACGATGCGGGGTTCAATGTTAATATTCATGATGGTATCGCGAAATTGACGCAGCCGTGCCCTGCTCAATATGGGGTGCACCCTGCTCAGTAAATCCGATTGATTCGCTGTATTTTGACCATGTAGTATTTGCACTTCTTCCTCCATCGAAGGATAATGCACTTCCAACTTAAACAGGAATCGGTCGAGCTGTGCCTCCGGTAAACGATAAGTGCCCTCCTGTTCTACCGGATTCTGTGTGGCCAGGATAACAAAAGGGTATTCCATTATATGCGTTACTCCATCCACTGTAACTTGTCTTTCTTCCATAACCTCAAATAATGCGGCCTGTGTTTTTGCAGGTGCCCGGTTAATTTCATCAATAAGGATAATATTGCTGAATACCGGCCCGCGCTTAAAGGTAAAACTGCCCGCTTTCTGGTCGAATACCGTGGTACCAATTACATCACTAGGCATTAGATCCGGAGTGAACTGAATCCTCGAAAAATCAGCGTCAACGGTTTTGGCAATCAGTTTGGCTGCAAGGGTTTTAGCCACCCCCGGAACACCTTCAATGAGGATGTGCCCGTCGCATAACAATCCCACCAGCAACATTTCCACGAGTTCGTGCTGACCTACAATGGCTTTGGCCATTTCATCCTTCACCGCATTGAGTACCTGATTCAATTCATGCACCTGATGTCCGGGTTCAAACAAATTATCTTCCATTATTGCGTTTATTTATAAAATTTAAAAATGTGATCGTTGAGTTCTGCCAGTAGTTCATCATCAATCTGATCATAATCATGCACCTGTTTAATGCAATATGCCAGCGCATGAACATCTCCCAGTTTCACTCCGCTTTTCTTGCTAATCCACTCCGATTGTTCTTCGAGATTGAAACTCTGAAGCGAATAGCGGCTGCGAAGATATTCATTAAAATACGTGATCATTTTTAAGGCAATGTCTTTATGATTACGGTGTTGTAAATACAGTCTTGCAATGGTTTCAGAAAAAGCCAAACTGGAATTCATGTGGGGCTTTATAACCGGAATCACCGGATGTTTTCTCCGGCTTTCCAATAGAACGTACAACAACATCAGAGCTAAAAACAAAAGTGTAGCCGCTTTCAGCGAAGGATGTTTCATCAATTCACTGAAATATGAAGTATTTGGTCTTTTTTCTTGGCTATGGATTCGTTCTTTATAATAATTATCCCAGTACACTGTTTCCTGCCCGGTATGAATGTGCTCAAAAATGCCGTTAAAATAGCGGTAATTATCTGCTGTGAGTAAAAAATAATTGCTAAAAACCCGGGGCTCGGCATGCAGGTACATTTGGCCTTCACCTACCGGTACGCTGATAAAATTAGGCTGACCTAAATCGTTATATCCCCATATGCTGGAAGAATCCGGAAAGGAAATGAAATGATTTCTGAATGGGTAAAAGAAATAAGTGAACACAGGTGACACAGAATCTGTTAAACCCGATAAACGTACGCCCGCGTCTAACATCGTGTATGGGTCACCGATACCCCAGTTATTGCCGGGTTGGTACTTTATGTCAAAGTAATCCAGGAATGTGGAATCGAAGTTGGATGATACAATGAACAAGGTATTTCCTTCCTGGAGATAATCTTTCATATCCAATAGGTCGGCGTATATTGGATAAAACTGTTTGGTGATGGTTACATATAATGAAGATGATTCAAAATATTGAGTGTTAAATGCCTTATCTAACTCATACATCGTTGCACCGGGATAACTTCCCAGCAGCATCTGTTGTGCTACATAACTGCCGAATGGTTGCCTGGATTTCGTATTGTATGTTTCCCGCATATCCGGTAAACGCTTACCGCCGGAACATCCCAGGATGCAGAGCCATATCACACCTAATACATACTTCATATCTTTTCCCTGAATTGATTAAAGTGATGAAGTATATTTTCAACGGCGGCAATATCCGGTGTTTTTTCACCATACCAAACATATTCGTACACATGCAATAATGGGGTGAAGGATTTTCGTACATCTTGTGGCAGCGAACGAAGGTAATCCTGATTGGTTTTGCCCGGTTGCAAATGAATATGCCCTTTCATCTGAAGGTGATACAACGAATGGACATAGGCATATTTTATCGCTAACCGGTGATTCCCATTCCGCATGGATTGTGCAATTAATGCATCAAAATCAGCATCTGCCCTCACTTCTTCATGGGTTTCAGTTTCGGGAATTTCTACGGCAGATACTTTTCGCTTTTTTACAAAAACACCTTCAGTATTGAAAAATCGGTAAAGGATATAACCCACAATAGAAAATGCAATCAACCATCCAAGCCAACTCATCCATGGGCTGTTGAGCAGTTCGGAAAACCAATTTCTTTTTTTCTCTTTTGAATCCTGATTCTTTAGTGGTACGGGCTTTTGAATCTCTCTCAACAAACTATCGAGGTATCCCATGTACGCGAAAGACCTTTCAGCCTTCCAGGTTTCCACATCCGTTGATGTTACTTCAAAATAGTTGTCATACTCAGTAACTTCATATTGCTGCAAAGTATCCTGAGCAATAACAGGCACCGCATTCATGAACAACATCCAAATCAGCAGGTTTTTCTTCATGCGCTTTGCATCCGGGCTATGATCCCTTTTTTGGTTTGAGGAATTCCTTTTTGATGTAATTGAATCGGACGAACAACAAAGTACCAGATCATGAGTGCCAGTGAAACTGATAAAATAAGTATGCTCACCCAAACAGGCAACCCGGCTTCCTTTTTATCACTGAATGTATTGCTCATCAGATGTGTAATATAACTCTCCAGAAATGCGGCAACAATGAAGAAAGGGATAAGGCAGATTAGTACTTTTACCGCATCCTTTACTGCACGCCTGAAAGATTGCATCCGGGTATATGTGCCCGGGAACAACATGCCGTTCGCCACAATTAAACCGGAAGTGGCAGCAATTACAATAGAGGCAATTTCTATGGTTCCATGAACCCAGATCACCAGCACCGCTTTTAATCCTAAATCATGCTGAATAAATAAATAATGAAAACTTCCAATCATAATTCCATTCGACCACATCAAATACAACGTGGCCAACCCTGCGGTGAACCCACCCATGAATGTTAGAAAAGCTACACGAATGTTATTGATTGCAATTCGGATGAACATACCAAACGGATCCTCATCACGATACACCCCGAAAGGATCACCTCTGTTGATGTTGTTTTCAGTCATGATAACATAGTCTTCCCCCAAAACATTTCTGATAAAATCAGGATTGCTGTATGAAGAGAACAAACCAATACCAACTATAGTGCAAAAAAGAATGGTAGTGAACAGGAATACTCTATGGTGGCGTTTAAACAGTACCGGTAGTTCATATTTCCAGAACGTAATAAGTCGGCTGTATTCAATTTTTCTGTTCTTGTAAATTTCCTGATACATTCCGGATGCCAACCCATTGATCCAACGGGTTACCTTGCTGCGCGGATAATAGGTTTTGGCGTAGGATAAATCGCTGATTAACTCAGTAAAACGTTCGGCCTTTTCATCCGGATCGTCGGTAGGCTGATGCTGAATCTGCTTCCATTTTTCTGCATTCTTTTTTATAAACAGCGCTTCTCTCATATCTTGACATGCTCAATTTGCGAATTTTTTACACAATAAAAAAATCACATTTAAACGGCGCGAAAAATGTACATTGTGATGTGGCTGAAATAAAAATTGGAACGGTATTTAATATTGACCTTGAATTCGAAACGGCTCCTATTCAAAAAAGGATGGCTGCCTACGGATTGGATATATTCGTTCTGGTGGTTTACCTCTATGTAATGAAATTCATTTTGTACGAATTTCTGCAACTTAGAAATGGAGCACATACCGGCTTGGATACAATCGTTATTTCCTTACCCATGTTGTTTTATCCGCTGTTATGTGAGATGTATTTTCACGGTCAAACCCTCGGAAAGCGATTGATGCATATTCGGGTCATCAGTATGAATGGAGGTGAACCGGAGTTGAGTCAGTATCTCATCCGGTGGGCAACCCGTTTCTTTGAATGGCCTTTCCTTTTTGGGTATATCGCTTATTCAAAAATAAACCTCATGGTGTATCTGTTCATCACGCTGATGCTTGGGATATTCGTCGTGATCATTATTGCCATGACGGATAGAAACCAACGCTTGGGGGATTTGGCAGCAGGCACCGTGGTTGTGAACGCCCGCACTTCTTTAAATATAAACGACACCATCTTCATGAATGTACAGTCGCCCGGTTATCAGGTTGTTTTTCCGGAAGTGATGCGCTTATCAGACCGTGATATCAATACCATTCAAAGTGTATTGAAACAATCCTACAAATACGGGGATGAAATTGCAGGAAAAGTATCTGCACGTGTACAAGAAGTATTACATATAACAACCAAACTCCCTCCACAGGAATTTCTGGAAAAATTAATGGAAGATTATAACTACCTCGCTACTCAGGAATAATGCGGTTCATCAACTGAACATCATAGCGATAAATGATATCAACAATCCTAACACCATCAACCCAATATAGGCAAGTACGATGATGCCTATTAAACGATTCATCAACTTAAGGTTCATGAAAGATTTTGCCAACTCATCCTGACTGGAAGTGTTCAATGCAGTAAGCATACCTGCCCCAAAGCGATACAGATACAATGAAACAAAGAAATAGATCACGGCAATGATGATATAAATGAACGTAACCAAGCCTGCCCCCACTCCTGCTGTTTCGCTTACAGGCATCTCTGCTAAAATAGAACCGGCAAATAACGCCACCAATACAATGATGCCGGTAATCACAAAGCCTACAATGGCCAAAAATTTTGTCCACTTGGCTGTTTCCTTCAAATGCATGTGGCAAACCTCATCAATGCGTAAATCGCTGGAAAGTAAATTTTGATTGCTCATATAAATTGCTTTGGTGAACACAATATGAATAACTTTTATAACTAAACAAAAAAAAGACGTTGAAAGATATCAACGTCTTATATAGAAAATTTGCAAAAGATTAATAAGCACGGGCGAACAAAACGCGTTGCGCGCTGGGTTTGCCAGACAATACACAAACGCCCTGCTCCTTCGGGTTGTTCAACGGAATACAACGAATAGTGGCTTTAGTGAGTTCTTTTATTTTTTCTTCCGTTTCCGGTGTGCCATCCCAATGGGCTGATACAAATCCTCCTTTATCCAATGCGGCACAAAAATCTTCCCAATGATCGGCCCGGCTCATGCCTTCATCCCGGAATGTTTTGGCCCGGTTGAATAGTTGTTGTTGAATATCCTCCAGCAGGTTCACCACATAATCTTTCAACCCGTCTATTGAAACCACTTTTTTCTCCTTCGTATCCCTTCGGGCAATTTCCACATTATTTTGTTCTATATCTCTCAAACCCATAGCTATACGCACCGGCACTCCTTTCAGTTCATATTCCGCAAATTTCCAGCCCGGGCGTGCATGATCTGAATCATCATACGAAACACGTATCCCTGCTTTTTTGAGTTCATCGGCCAGGGCTTTGGCCTTCGCATCTATCACCGGCTTGCTTTCTTCTCCTTTGTATATGGGCACAACTACCACCTGCAGCGGTGCAATTTTGGGAGGCATGACCAACCCCTGATCA